>JBEKTR010000106.1:0-11445 GCA_049515835.1 Terriglobales bacterium | reverse complement strand
TGTTACTCACCCGGTCGCCACTTTACTCATGGATTGCTCCACTTTCTCGTTCGACTTGCATGTGTTAGGCACGCCGCCAGCGTTGATTCTGAGCCAGGATCAAACTCTCATTTGAAACCTGTCGTCTGCCGACGGGTAGTTGGCAGACTGCCATCGCCTCGCTCGAAAGGAGGGATGGCGCCACTCAGCCACCATTCCGAAGAATGGAGACCGAATGGTCTATCTTGTGAGATCGCTCGGATTCAAACCCGAGATCGCTCTCACGACTGGCACGTTCAACCTAGTTGTCAAAGAACCGAATCGCATTTCCGCCTGAGCGGCGCGCTTTCAGTCCAGACCGGATCGACTCTTGCGAGCGTTCCGGCTGTCCTCGAAACTTATATGTAAACTTAACCGTGAAGAGTATTTAAGCTATCGTCCCGCCTGCCCGGCTGTCAACTGCATGATTCAACAGGTTTTCCACGGGATATTCACATGGAAAGTGCATTTACGCGAGCGCAACGAAATGCTTCTTCCGGGGCATGTGCGAAAAACTACGATTACGGCAGCAAGCCGGCGCGGAAGACTCTTTACTAGTTAAAGATCACTTGGAGGTTTGTTGCGATTAACGCGCTAAACCCTTCGGAGAGCTTTGTCCCCGAATGAAACTCCGTGGCCGGAGTTAAACTGCATATATCTTAAAGCTATCTCAGCAGGATTTCCCTGTTTCTGATTAGATGCTGGACGAGCGACGAGAGTTTCATAAAACGTCCAGCCAGCCACACAAACGCTCTCGGTCTATTGTTTATACCAGATGAATCGGGGAAGTGCAAATAATTTTTATTCGTTCTGAATCAAAGGGCGCACGTCGGTATTTTCTATATTCAATGCGTCGACTTGGGATTGGATTAGAGTTTCACCTTGTATCCACAAAGAAAACTTGGCCTCGATCGTTAATTTTATGCGCTCGTGTCTTGTTGTCGGCTGATAGGGCCTAGAGAGTCGGTTCGGCACTGGCGGGTTCACCAAGTTAGTACCAGCCGCTTGTGACAACACGCTATTCGCATAGGTCGGTATTTGATAGCTATTCCATACTGAATTCTCTTCGACCACATTCCATATTGTGCTCGCTTCCACAAAAGATGCGGCACCGGAATCGATTGCGTTTATAAACGTGGGGGAATTCATCGGTGCGAGCGTGTACGTAGTCACTCTCGCTTCAACATCAACAGTCGCTCTGTAGGAAATTTCGGCAAACCTAGAATCAACGCTAATGTTGTATAAAGAGCCTTTTACAAAATCGACCGATTTAATTTCGTGCGAAAGGGGATACACTTCTGGGAAATGCTTCGCGAGCGTCCTCGCAAGGAGTACTCGTCCAAGATCGCCTCGTTCAAAAACATTCAGCGCCCATTCTCGCGAAACCGGCTCCGTCGTAAGTACATTTTCAGCGAGGAAGTGCTCAACACTCTTGTATATCCTAAGCAATCCTTGGGTAGACGTGATATCGCTTTTGATCTCGTCTTTCGGCTCGTCCACCCCTTCCTTCCAGAAACCCGAATCGTTGCTTATGAACACAACTTGTGTTTTGTGTTTCTTCGCATGGTCGACAACTTGGAGCCATAAAATGACATCGCGGAGCTCTTCGCCATTAGTATTCGCAGGCGGAATTCTATAAATGCCTCTTCTTGCTATCTCTGCGACATCGACTCCGTCGTACCCCTCTATAACTATGCAATTGCCGTCGTTTGGCGACAACAATTGTTTCCGAAGCGCATTTTTTTGAATATTCAGATCCGGAGAAGGCAGAACCTTTCTGTCAACGATGTGTGGGGTTATTTTGCTCCATCTTTCCAGAACTTGCTTCGAAAAGATGCGGGCATAGCTTTCAAGAACCTCATCCCTTACGAGCGCAAAGAGCACGAGTCGGCCATTTGCTTTTCGTAAGTGATCGAATAAAGCAATAAACTTGTCGGACTCCAATTTGTAGTCCGAAAGATATACATTCGAATCGAGAACAATATCCATTTTGGTTGACCATAAAATCTTATCAAGACTGCAGTACCGCGATGCATTTTAAACTTTATCCATGACCGACCTCGGCAAATTGCTCGTGATTGTGGGCGGAGTCATGGTGCTGGCGGGAGCCGGATTGATCCTGCTGGGACGCACAGGCATCCCGCTGGGCAAATTGCCCGGCGACATCGTTTATCGTGGGAAGAATTCGACGGTGTATTTTCCGCTGGCGACGTCCATTGTGTTGAGCGTGGTGCTGACGCTGGTGATGTGGGTGTTGGGGAAGTGGAGGAGATAGCAGTTGGCAGTTGGCAATTAGCAATTGGCAGTTAGCACTTAGCAACCGGCTGACAGGCTAAGTGCCAAATGCCAAGTGCCAAATGCCAAGTGCCAAAAGCTACGTGCTAAAAGCAGATTCCTCTCGTCCCGCTTCTCGGAACGACAAGCTTGACGGCAACTCCCTGTTTTTGCAGGTCTTACGTGTCATAACAAAGTTGTACTGCCATGTTGTCCGACGACTCTGTCCGACCGATCCGTCATGACGATGTGTTCCTTAAGGAACACTTGGGCAGGCACTGACGATCTCACGCTTTGGCAAAGAGTGCGGAAATGGGGCTCAAAAGCAGATTCCTCGCGCATCCTCGCCGCTACGTGGCTCCGAATGGCTCGGAATGACAATATTTAAAAAGTAAGGCAGATCAATGAAATGGGGCGGACGAGGGCGTCCGCCCTACGTGTGCAGCTAATCTCCGCCAAGAGTGAAGCGGAGACCGGCGCGGAAGTTTGTCCCCAGCGCGGGATAGCCGACGACCTCCTGATATTGCTTATCGAGAACATTCTCGACGTTGGCGTAAGCGGTCACCCATTTTCTGAAGGCGTACCAACCTCCAATATCCGCGCGAACATAGCCGGCGGCGTGGGTGATGCCGAAGCCGAGGAAGTCATCGTCGGGGCGGCGTCCAACAAAAGTGCCGCCGAGATTGGCCCCCCAGCGATTGCCGATATAACTCAGCAGCGTGGTCGCGGAATGTTTCGGGCGGCGCAAGAGTGGCATGCCGACTGCTTCTGTGGGATCGCAAAAATTTGCGGGCGTGCACAGCGGCGCAGCCAGAATTTGCGTGGACGTGTACGTATAAGAAGAGTTGAGGAGAAGGCGGCGGAGGATTTTGCCTTGAAAGCTGGCTTCCGCGCCTTGCGCGAAAGATTTGTCCACGTTGACGTACTGGCCGATGAAGGTGACGGGATCGGTCGCGTAGTCGATGCGGTCGAAGAAGACGTTGTTGAAGTAGGTTGCGGTAAGAACGTACTTGCCGGAAAAGAGATATTGCTGGATTCCGGCTTCATAAGAGCGAGTGCGTTCCGGTTTTAGGTTTGTATTAGGCAAAGAATACGGCGGTCCGGCGAAAGTTTCTTCGAGGCGAGGCTCTTTGAATCCGGTGGCGTAGGCGCCGCGCAGGCGCGTGCCGGAGAGAATTCGGCCTCCGCCGGGAAATAGTTGATAGGCAGCGGAGACGCGCGGCGTGCCGATGTTGCCGAAGGCGCTGTTATGAACGTAGCGGCCGCCGCCGATGAGGGTGAGGCGTCCGAAATTGATTTGCTGCTGGCCGTAGATTTCATTGTTGAGGCGCTGGCCGTGGGTTTGCGGCGGGAAGAGAACGTCGCCGAGAAATCCGTTTTCATTTTCGACGCGATAGCCGAAGGTGGAGTGGGTCCAACTGGCTTCCGAGTAGTCGCCCTGATATTCGAATCCGGCGCGGTTGATGTGATCCACTTCGTGCGAAGGATCGTCGAAGATGCGATCAGAATCGCCGAGGCCTTCTTCGTTGTAGCGGTAGGAGTAATCGAATCCGGTGAAGCGGTGCGACCAGCCGGAGCGAGTGTGAACATCGATCTCCGCGCTTCCGATGAGAGTGTTGAGTTGCGACCATTCGTTGGGATCTGGCGGCTGGAGCGGATCTCCATTGAAGTTCCATTCGCCGGAAATTCCTGTGTGAGAGTTGGCGTGACGAAGACGCGCGCGCAAGGAAACTTCGCCGTTGAAAGCGTAACCGAGGTTGAAGCCTTCGACGGAATCGGAGTAAGCGTTGTTGATGCCTTCGCCATTGGTGTTGAACTGATCGCCGAAGAGGTTGTAGTCGAAGCGGCCATCCGCACCCGATAAAGACGCGTAGCCGTGCGCGGTGGAGAAATTGCCGCCGTCAGCGCCGAAGCGAAGTTCGGGAATATGAGTGCTGCCGGTGCGCGTCCAGACCTGGACGACGCTGGTCATGGCGTCGGTGCCGTAGAGATCGCTTTGCGCGCCGCGAACGAATTCGACGCGATCAGCTTGGGCGAGTGAGAGCGTGCCGAAGTCGAGTGTGCCGCCGGGTTCGTTAACGGTGACGCCATCCACAATGACTTTGTTGTATGTGGAATCGCCGCCGCGAACGAAGAGCGAGCCGAGTCCGCCGCGCTGGCCGGCGGTATTGATGACTGCGCCGGGGAGAAAGCGGATTGCGCCGTCTGCGGAAATGGGCTGCATAAGCGCGAGTTGCGAGGCGCTGAGAGAGTCGGCATCGGAGCCGGAGTTTTGGCCGGCAGTCGGGGTACGTGTGGCGGTGACGGTCACCGTTTCAGCAGCAGGCGCGAGTTGCAGTTTGAGCGTGAATTCGCCGTAGGAGACGGGCAAGTCTTGTGTGAGAGCGGCGAAGCCGGGCGCAAGGACGCGAACGTGAAAAGAACCGGTGACCGCCGCGTTGAATGTGGCGACGCCTTCGGCGTTGGTGACGCGAGTGCCGAGGGGAGCGGCGGAGTTGGGGCCGTAGATATCCACTTGCGCATTGGCGATGGCTGCGCCCTGTGGGTCGGCGACACGGATTTTAATTTCAGCGGAAGCGAAAGACAACAGCGATAAAAGAATTACGAAAAGACGCGAGAGTTTCATGCACTCCTCCTTTGGCACGCGAAAGGGGTTGGTGTTGCGGTTCGCGCCGGTCTCCTGGCTTCGCGAGTGGAGGACGCGTCTTTAGTAATTATGACGACATCCGACAGCTACAACCGGCCTTCCCGGATTGCTCCAGTGACCGGCTGCTTCGCAGGTGGCTCAGTTTGCAAGAATGACAAGCAAACTAAGCCGGCTGCGATTTCCTCGCTTACAGTTGCGCGGCAGCGCGGGATTCTCACCCGCTTCCCTCTTCATTCTTTTGTTGAGGACGCGCGAACCAAAGATTGAGTTGTGTGCGGCGTTATTTTGCCGCAGGAGAAATTTACCAGAAGAGGAAGACTTTTACCACAGAGGGGCACAGTTTGGCAGACAAGAGTATTCGCTCACGCGGCACTACTCGGCATGCGCCGACTCTGCGTCTGCGAGCCGTATTTCCTTGAAAGCCCTGGCGCGCATGCGGAGAAACACCCACACATAGGTGACGGATAAAACAGCAAGCATAATCATAGCGATGCCATAACGCATGCGAGGTAAATTACGCTCGAGCAGATCGTAAGTAAACCACGGAATCACGATCAGCAATTGAAAGACGAGAAGGGCAAAGCCGAAATTCACGGCGCGTAAGGTTGCGTGCGCACGGTTGCGATACAAAGCCAAATAGGACGAGACAGAGCGCTCATGAGCGCGCCACAGTATTTGCCAATTCCATATCGAAAATGCAGAGGCGGCGATGGTCAGAATCCAGACGATGACCATCCAGAGGAGCATTTCAGCATTGTGTCTCACCGAAGCGTAAAGGGCGCTGCCCACAAGAAGCGCAACTGCCAGCGCCATCTCGAGAATGAATTTGAAGCGCAACGATCTTTCCTGGCGGACAGCCCGATTGCGAATTTCACCGGTGTTTGGAGCTAGAGAACTGTCCTCGACCTGCCATATTTCGCGCCATTGTTTCATTTCCTGATCGGAGTTCATTGCCTTCCTCCTAATTTTTCGCGAAGGAGATTGCGGGCGCGGTTCAAACGTACCGCGACATTGTTTTCGCTGATGCCCAAGATTTCTGCAATTTCTGCATGCGAAGTTTCTTCGAGCGCCAGCGTCATCATTTGCTTCAGCGCTACGGGCAGTTCGCGAATGGCCTGCAATAAGCGCTCCTGATTTTTATTACGAATGACCGCGCTCTCAGGACCATCCCGTTTGTCGGAAAGTTGCAAGGATTCGGGATCTTCGGACACACCTGCGCGTTTGCGCCGCCAGACGTGCGTGAGCGAGCGATTGTGGGCGATGCGGAAGACAAAAGTACGCAGGGAAGATTCGCCACGAAAACGAGGTAACGCAATCCAGAGCGCGAGCAGAATTTCCTGTAACAAATCTTCGCGCGCCTGCGGAAGAAATTCATAAGAAAAGACCAGGCGCTGAAGACTGGGGCCGAATTCCCGCCACAGGGCTTCGTATTGCTTCGCCAATTCTGTTTTCTTGTCCTGTTCAGCTTGACTCATTGAGCGATTGCGATAGTTTCTTAAATTGCGCCTGCATAGTTTGTCTCAAGCGCGAGCAAAACCTTACAAAATTTATTTCTGTCATTTTTCCAGAATTTCGGTAAGGTTCGGCCGCTTTCAAGACTACCTCTTGCGCACCCCACAGGAGGGAGCATGGAAAACACAAAAGGAGCTTTGCAGTTTCGCACGCTCGCAGGACGCGTTCTATACGTCTTTATGAGCGCAATCGCAGCGTTGTCACAAACGCCAGCAGATCGAAGCATTCAGGCTGTATTCAAAATGGACAACGAGCCTACAGGAACATACCGTGAGAGTCGAAGCGTTAGTGCTGAAGGTAAGGTGAACACGAGAATTGAATCTGACCTGATTTTCAACCGTATGGGAACAAAGCTGGAGATCAAGAGCGACACTCAATACCACGAAGATGCAGAAGGAAACTTAAAAGCGTTGGAGAGCACGATTTCCAGTTCGGCGCAGGCGACTTTGGTCGCACTTGCAGTCAATGGAAATTCTCTCGCGATCAAAACCAGCACCGGGGGCAAGACTTACGAAAGAAATCAAATATTCTCTGGGGCTTTACTGGGGCCCGAGGGCGGACGGCAGTTGGCGCTATCGCGACTTCATAAGGAAACGGATTCGATCTCTTACCAGACGTTCGCTCCTGAGTTAGGCTCGGTCGTCACGATTACGGATACGCTGGTGGCACGAGAACCGGTTGTCGTAGATGGGCAATCCGTCGCCGCAAGCAAGATCGAGCAAACGATGAGCGTTATGCCGGGTAAGTCTCTTATATGGCTCGATCAACAAGGCTGGATGCTGCGACAGATCACTCCGAGCCCGCTGGGCGACATCGAAGCGGCACGCAGCGGAAAGAATGAAATGACCGTTCCGGTGGAGGGTGCGACTCTTCCAGAGGAAACTTTCAGACACTCGATTGTCACCGCGAATGTTCGCCTGCCGCAAGAGCGATTGATCGAACGAATACGCCTGAAGATCACACAAAAACGGCCAGATTTTGGATGGCCGGATTTCTCAGCAGAAAATCAAAAAGTCATCGAGAAGACGCGAGATTATTTGGTTCTCGAAATTTGGCGGCCCGAACCCAAATCGCATGGAATCAGGCCATTTGCCATGACAGATAACTTGCGGCCGTTTCTTGCTCCCAATGCGTTATTGCAGTCGGACGATCAGACAGTGATTGATATTGCGAAACAAGTTGTGAAAAAAAACCTTTCCGGAGAGAACAAAGACGCGTGGGCAACAGCCCAGGCGTTACAGCGATGGACCAACGACAACATGCACTTTGATTTAGGGATTGCGGTCGCTCCTGCATCCGAAGTCGCGAAGAACCGCCGCGGCACCTGCTTTGGCTATTCCATGCTGCTGGGTTCGCTGGCGAGGGCGGCGGGGATTCCTTCGCGCATTCGTATGGGGTTCGTTTATGCAGGCGGTATTTGGGGTGGTCACGCCTGGGTTGAGGTATTGATCGGCGATGAATGGATCCCGGTTGATGGCGCATTATATGCACCAGGTGCGGCGGATGCAGCGCGATTCAGCGTTTTCGACAGCGCGCTGGAAGATGGCACGCTTGCCGGCATTGCCTCGCTGGGACAACTGTTCGGCAATGTGGACATCAGCATTCTCGAATACACCGTGGCTGGAAGAACGGTTCATGTGCCGCCGGATGCCAAACCTTACACGATCGAGGGTAATACTTATCGCAATCGGTGGATCGGGATTACGGTGAAGAAACCTGATTCGTATAGTTTTTCCGGTGCCGATTTGAAATGGCCGCAAACGATATTGATCGCGATGGATGGACCACAGAAACAAAGGATTGAGATTCACAACTTGTCGGTTTCGCTGCCGACATCATCATCCGACGCAGCAAAGGTCTTCGGAGAAGAAGAGATCACAGGGGATATCCCGAAAGTACGGATCGGACGGTACGAAACCTCGATGATTTCGAATCCCGATAAAACCGCGGTTCTCCTGCAAAAGAAAGGTAGCGTTTGGATGCTGACCGCTGCCGGGCCGAAGGCAAAAGAAGACTTGCTGAGAGTGGCACGAACAATTCGCCTGGACAAGTAAAACCACTTGGGGCGGATGCAAAACTCCGCCTACGCTCTGTACTTTCGCGAGCGAGGCGCCCGCGCCACACAAACACCTTTTATTTAATGCCTTTGGCGATGTAGAGCGTGGCCAAATCCCGGGCCGCGCTGTAAGCGTAAATTTTGTGGTCGGGAGAGATGGAGTAATAGAAATCACCCACCCCGGCCTTGTCTTCTTCGGTAATGGTTTGCAGCGGAGCGCGCTTGCCGCTGTTCACATCCACGCTGGTAACCTGAAATCCACCCTGGATTTGGATGCCCACGAGAATAGCGCTTCCATCCTGGCTCCAGGAGAACACTCGCTCATCTGGTTCCATGGTCGAGACTGTCTGCGTTTTCTGTGTTTCGAGATCGTAAATTAATTTCTCCCCCGATAAATCCCCGGCCACGCGTTTTCCGTCGGGAGAAAAGGATCGAGCCTGCCAGCCCGGCGGACCCAACGGTTGAGGCTTACCACCGGCCAGATCGATTGAGTATGTGCGCAGGGCTTGTTGCCCATCGGTCCCGATGAAGTAGAGCCGTTTGCCGTCAGGAAACCATCCGGGCGCAAAAGCGCTGGTGACGTCGCCGAGAGATAAGTTGCGGCTTTCCCCCGCGCCGATGGGATAGAGAGCAATCTGGGGCGGACGTGTCAGTAAGATGGCCGCGGCAGTCTTGCCATCCGGTGAAAATTTTGGCTGCGCCCCGGGGCCGAGATCCACTGGCGCCGAACCATCGAGTTTGCGATACACGGCCTGATACAAAGATCCGGCCGGCCCTCCGAATTCAAAATACAAAATCGCTTTTCCATCCGGAGAGATACTGGGATCAAGTGACCCATCAAACCATTCGAGTCCGCGCTGTTCTTTGCCTGACACGGTGTCGAAAGTATTAATTTCGTAACGTGAAAGTTCGCTCACCAGTAACACCCGACCATCGGGCGCGATGTCCAGAATCCTCATGCCTTCGGGTGAACTGAATACGTGTCGCACTTTGCCCGAAAGACTTACGGCGAAAAGTTGTCTGGCCTGGCCGGTGTCCACCATTGTGAGCCAAATTTCTTGGCCGTCCGGCGCCCATGCGAGGCCTTGTATGGTTTCGCTTTCTGCGGTGAGTTGCATATGCTGACCCGAGGCGTCGATCATTGCGAGGAAGCCGCGGTCATCGTCCAAGACCGGATGCTCAGCGAACGCTACGCGTCTGCCGTCGGGCGAAACGCGCACGTAGTCCATGTAGCCGCTGGATTCGTAGAGCAACTTGCCCACGGGATACTCGATGCGGGTTTTTCCGCCCAGTTGCCGAACCACCGCCATGGTCTTGCCGTCGGGCGAATAGTCTGCGGAGAGTACCTCATCCAACATGGCGCGTGGCGAACCCCCGGAGATCGGCGCCTGACCTAACGTTCCAGTCCAGTAGTGGCCGTGATCGACTGGATTTAAGGCAAGCGATAAGTCGCCGTGCCGCGATAGCGAGAAGAACGCCGCCACCGGCAAATCAACCCTCACTGACTGCGGATAGTCGCTGCGCACCGAATAAACTTGCATGGGATCGTTGCCAAACTGTGCACTATAGATAATCGTTTGCCCATCGCTGGAGAAGCGCGCGTTGGAGATGCTGCCGCGAGCATAAGTAAGGCGGGTGAATTTTACGGGCTCGGCCTTTACCGATGATTTTCCGATGAAAAGCGCGGCGGCAGCGACCAATAGTGCGGCTGCAACACCTATAAGCCAAAAGTATGAGCGGACAGGCTTTACGGCCGGAATATTCGATCCGCTGGGCGACGAGGCACTTGCACTGACCGAACTTCCGCTCAACGATTCAATGGCAAAAGCGAGATCGCTAGCCGATTGGAATCTTCGTGCAGAAAGCTTTTCCATGCAACGTGAGATGATGCGCTCCCATGCTGGCGTTCCGTGCCAATCGGAGGTACTCAATTCCGCAGGCTCTTCGCGGAGAATTGCGGTCATGGTTTCGGCGGACGTATCGCGCTTAAAGGCGCGCGTGCCTGTCAGCATTTCATAGAGCACGGTCCCGAAGCTAAAAATGTCGGAGCGGGCATCGGTGGGTTCGCCGCGAACTTGTTCTGGAGACATATATCCGACGGTCCCGAGAATGACGCCTGGGACGGTTGCCCTTGTGACGGTGACGTTTACTTCAGTGAGCGGTTTCGAGTCAACGAGTTTTGCAAGTCCGAAGTCGAGAATTTTTATCCGATTATCATCGGTAATGAAGATGTTTTCCGGCTTCAGGTCCCGATGGACAATTCCTTTTTCATGCGCGGCGGCAAGGCCGTGGGCAATGCCGAGGGCATACTCCGAGGCTCGGCGCAGCGGCAGGGGGCCTTCCTCCAATTTTTCGCGGAGGGTTTTGCCTTCGAGAAACTCGGAGACGAGATAAGGGGATCCGTTGTAGTTGCCGATGTCATGGATTCCGAGAATGTTGGGATGATTGAGGGCGGCGACGGTACGGGCTTCCTGTTCGAAGCGGCGGAGGCGGTCGGCGTCGGTGAATGATCCGGAAAGAATTTTAATGGCTACGATGCGATCAAGGCGCGAGTCGCGGGCTTTGTACACTTCACCCATGCCCCCGGCGCCGATGGGGGAGAGGATTTCGTAGGGGCCGAGTTTAGTGCCACCGTTCAACATGAGATCCCTCGCTGCGCTCGGGATTTCGCCTGCGTGCTCCCGCTTCGCTCACGCCCGCAAAACGGCTCAACGTGCGTGGGCAGGATTATAGCTTGCCACCCGGCTCTGACGGAGAAAAGCGTAGCGTGGAGGATAATGGGGTCGGCCATGCTCGACTGGGCGGCTGAGGCACCGGCCCCTACTTGATCTGATCTGACTGGCAGGAATCCCCGTGTCGCATGGAGGAGCATGAACTCAGTACGGGTGGATAAGTGGTTGTGGGCCGCCAGATTTTTCAAGACGCGCACGCTGGCGGC
>JBEKTR010000105.1:0-11571 GCA_049515835.1 Terriglobales bacterium | reverse complement strand
TCCCAGTTCTCGTCCAGAGCAGCCGCAACAGCCTGAAAAACCGCAGCAACCGATGCAAGATTGGGACCGTTTCCATATCGTGCGCGCGCAGATTAAAGGGAAGAGCCGTATTTTCGGCAACATCAAAATCAATCCACTAGGTAAAAGCAGTCAGCAGGAGAATCTCGTCGCTACGACGGCGCAAAAGATTGACCCCGACTGGGTAAGACTAACTCCGAACCGTCCGCTGGATCCGGGCGAATACGCCGTCGTGGAAATGATGGGGCTTTCCGGCATCAACCTTTACGTCTGGGATTTTGGAATAAATCCCTCGGCGCCGGCGAATCATCTGGTGATTACTCCCGAGCCGTCCGCTTCGCCGAAGACCGCCGACAAGAGCACGAGCCCACGACCTTAGCGCCATGGCGGTTAGACGCCTAGACGCGTGCAGCCGAAGCACGCGCGCTGGCGCGAGCTTTCTCTCTCATTTCTTTCTCGAGCACATCCAACCCGGGAATGGAAACTGCTTCTACCAGAGTGCGTTCGGAAACCGATTGGCCTTGCAAAGCCTGTGCCATCATCTCGATCGCCAGCCCCGCGGTCGGAGGAGTGAAAATCGTCGCTGCCAACATGCCGCCGCGCACCCAAGCCTGTCCTGTCTTCGGCAAGCCGTCGCAGCCGATAAACGGCAAGCTGAGCCAACGGGTGCGTGCTTCGCCTTCGGGCAAATCATGAAACGCTTTGCGCGCGCCCATCGCCATCGAATCGTCCTGCGCCACGATTGCTTCAATCCCCGCCGCCCTCGATGTCGTCAACTTCAGCCACGCACTTACGGCCTTATGGGCGCTTATCTCGGTCCATTGCGCCTTCATCAACTTCACTTCTATATTCGCGGGTTTGGTTTCGTACATGCCGACTGTGCGCTGCTTTGCAGCCAAGCTTTCCGCCGGGCCCTGAATGTACAATACCGAGCCTCCTTGCGGCACCAGGGCCGCTATCTGGCGCCCTTGAATGCGCCCAATTTCCTCATGATCGGATGTGATAGCGAAGGATGGAACAGGGAACTGGGAGCGGAGCTCAGCGATGTAGCCGGTTTCGCGATTCAGGACTACCCATCCAATGCCGGCCGCGGCCGCCGCTCGCGCTACTTGCGGTAGTGCCGTGCCTCCGGCTGGTTCGAAAATGATTGCATCAGGACGCTGGTCGGCATGAACAATCTTGAGCAATTGCTGGCTCTGCACGATGCCGTCGTTTTGAGCGTGCAACATTTGCAAGTCCACGTTCAACTTGCGCGCCGCATTTTCTGCGGAAGCCGCTTGCTCGATCTGGTAGTCATTGTCGTCGTTGGTAAGTCCAACAACAAATCGCAATCGGTTCATGATTCGTCCCCGGCTTGGATGATATGTGAGCGTTAACGAATCGCTGAGTAACGAAAGTAATCGCGCGAAGATCCGGCACAGAACAGAAATTCCTCATGACAGCCTATTAAGACGAAATTGCAGTCGCTGCGCGGCAATCAAGGCCGGCCACACAAGTTTGCGACCGCGAAGTGAGTTCTTTCAGAACGCAAAACGGCTTTGCAAGCGGAGTCGTAAGCCCTTTGATTTGCAATGGGATCGCCGCCTCTCAGCGGTAACTTGGGTAACTTTGGTGCGCTCTGTACGCGTGGTACGCTCCGAAATGGAGAAGTAAAAGCGGCAAATTGCCGTTGTGATACTTCGGAGAACAGAGCTCGCATGCCTCGCATCCCCTTATTCGGTTTCGGACAAAATTCTGAAGAAGTTGCCCCTCCTTCGCTGGCTAGCTATACGCCTGCCTTGTCGCTGAAAGGATTGTTGCTGGGTGTGGACAACCTCCGGCATGACGTTCATCTTAGCGATAAATTTTCTGAACAAATGCGTTATCAGATTGCCAATTTGATTGCGCGTCACGGGAATGTCGAAGCTTTATTAGCCGCAGAAGACACCAAGCGTACGGGTGGGAATCAATTCATAGGTAGCCAGGCGGCCAAGGACAAAGCTAAAGTCAAAGTTGAAGTCTCCGAAATGAAGCCGCTCCTGACGGACATTCACGTCACGGTCCTCAATCGAGCGAAATCCGAAGGCAACGTCACCATTGATTTGCTGGCTCGGGTAGCCATAACCAAATTCCTGCGCTTCGAACTCTCTGCCCAATTTGCGCACACGCTGGAACGCTGCCGCGCCCTACTGAATGCTTACGAAGGAGTCCGGGCTCAAAAAGCTCTCGAATACCGAGAGCGCGTTTCCGAGTTTCAGGTCGCGAAGAAAACGATTTTGCGTAAAACCGGCCAGGACATTTTTCGCACTCTGCGAGAGATCGAAAAAGAAACTCTCTCCAGAACGCGGCGTTCGCTATTTGGCAACGCCGCCGACGAAGAATACAAACTCTTTCTCAACCCGCTCATTTTTGCAGAAGATGGTAAGGATCCTCATGTCAATGCCGAACACTACGTGATGCTGGGCAATTTCGACCGGGATCCGGACCGCTTTCCCAGCATTCGACGTATCGTTTGCGAATATCTCCAAACCTTGGGCCTCGGGCCTGACGCGCAGAGCGACCCAGTCGTGGACGGCTGGCTAAACCTTCCGGAAAACGC
Source organism: Terriglobales bacterium (assembly GCA_049515835.1). GTDB lineage: Bacteria > Acidobacteriota > Terriglobia > Terriglobales > Acidobacteriaceae > JAJPHW01. The sequence goes on along the minus strand of JBEKTR010000105.1, from coordinate 8,975 downwards.
GCAAGCATTGGTGGGCGCCGGTTTCCCGGATGAGAGCACCATGGAAGGACGCGCCCAGCGCAGTCGCCTCAACTCGTGGGTGAGCGCTTTGGAGCGCGAAAAAGTAATGGAGCATGTGGTGGCATCGTACGAAACCGTTCCTCTCCTTGCCGTATATGCACCCCGCATAAATGCCCACCAGTTGAAAAACGGGTTGATTTCCCGTGAAGAACGCGACCGGCTGGAAAAGCTGATGCAAGAGCAGGGAAAGCCAACAGCGGATAGCTTTCGTGATGCTTTGGCTCGCGTGGCGAATTGTAAAGGGCCGGAAAGGGCCAAACATGCTGGCCGGTATCTCCGCGACTTCTTCCGTTATCACCGCGATTGGCGTCGCTTGGAAACACTGAACAGCGCATTGGAGAACGTCAACTTAATTCCGTCAGGCCGGTTGCAGCAACTCTCGGCGATGAACAACACCCTCTATGAGTTCTTGTTGCCGGAGGAACAAAAACCGACGGAAAACAAGGTCGTGCGCCACGTAATTATCAAAGCCGACGTCCGCGATTCTTCGCGCCTTACGCGTTCTTTGATGGAGCGGGACATGAATCCCGCCTCTTACTTCAGCCTCAACTTTTACGATCCTGTAAATAAGCTGCTGCCCAAGTATGGTGCCAGCAAAGTATTTTTGGAAGGCGACGCCATCATCCTGGCGTTGTTCGAGCGCGAAGGCGAACCGGCCCTCGCCGTCAGCAAGGCCTGCGTCCTTGCCCGGGAAATCGTTGATATTGTTTGCGGCTACAACCAGCTGTTGCAAGGCTCTGGATTGCCGCCGTTGGAATTGGGAATTGGCATCTCCTATCAGGATTCCGCCCCCATGTACTTGATGGACGGGGACGCCCGAATCATGATTTCCGACGCGCTCAACGAAAGCGACCGCCTGTCATCCTGCAACAAGCGCGTCCGTAAAACGATTGAATCCTTACAATCGCCATTTAACGTTTACGCTTTTCAGACAGTTGGCGACGCCGAAATGGGCGAGAGTGCCGATGATTTCATCATGAAGTACAACCTCAACGGCGTGCGCTTGAGCGAAGCCGCCTTTCGTCGCTTACAGGATGAAATCGCCTTGGAAGTCTGCAAACTTGAGCTCCCCGAGCTCTGGGGCAGCGAACAATTCTCGCTTTGGACCGGCATGGTCCCGGTGGGCAACGATATTTTTCGCAAGCTGGTGATTCGCGGCAGCCATATCGCTCAAATTGATACCAGCAACTTCGGTCTACGGCAGTGGACGACTCGCTGGTACTACGAAGTCTGCACCAACCCCGCCATCTATGGCATGCTCGAAGCTAAAGTCTCTGCCGCCGCCGGGTAGGTCGCCGCATATCTTCTTAAGTTATTTCGGACCTGGAAATTTCGGAAATTTCGCCGCTATTGGCCAGCGCGTAACGGCGAGATGAGCAAGCCGCTGGCGGTTTTCTTCTTCGTGTCAGGTTTATCGGCTTGATATACCAAATCGAGCGAACCTTCGGCAGTGGGCGACGCCTGCGCGAGGGCTGTTGCCAGGGAATGATAAGAGCGCGAAATATCATACCCATCCTGAAATGCCACGGGTGCGCCCTTGTCAATCGACGGCGCGATAGCTTGATGATTATTCGGGAGCTTCCACAGCAATTTGGAATGGGTAGCTTCTTCCACGTCGGCGTCGGAAAATCCGGGAATCTTCTTATACCGGTTGAGCACGAGACGCACTCGATCCCGCCCCATGCCTTCTTCCATGAAGGTCCGCATACGGCTCGCGCTCCACAGAGAAACCACGTCAGCCTCAGCCACGATCAACATAGCGTTCGAGAGTTGGCAGAGAAGTCGCCCCGTCTCGTCCAACCTGTTGGACGCGTCCACAACCACATAGCGGAAACTGGCTACTAGAAGATCGAACAAGCGCGCTAACTCCGGCGCGGTCGGCGTTAAAAGCGAAGGTTGCTGCGGCCCTGCCAGCAACTGCAATCCACCTTTGCATTCCGTCAACAGACCGTTTAGAAGCGAAGTATCAAGCCGGTGAAGATTCTGTAAAGCGTCCGGCAGCCCGAAGGTAGGCCGAGCATTTAAATGCAAAGCGGCATGCCCAAGACATGCGAAGTCAACCAGTAAAACCCCGCCTTGTGATTCCTGTAGGGCAACGGCAATGTTCACTGCGGCCGTAGTCGCGCCCGCTCCGCCTTTGGCATTAATAACACTAAATACGCGCGCCCGTCCCGAGGTGGAGCGCATCTTCGTACGTGACGAAGCGAATCGGCTCAACGCCTCCAACATCACTTCAACGCTGGCATTGCGTTCCAGATATTCTCCCGCCCCGGCTCGCATGACTGCCACAATGGAAGCGGAGTCGGTCATTTCGCCGCAGGCAAAAACCGTTACCTCTTGAGTGCTCTCTTTAATGATCTCAATGGTGCGGATGGCTCGCGATATATCCCGCGATTGGATGTCCACGACCACGATTTCGCCCCGCGAATCCTGAATCTCGCGTAGGACGACATCGGTCGGCGAGGCGGGGAAAGCGGTATGTGCGAAGACAATCCGGCCGATCTGGGTCGCTTCCAGCCGCTGCTGCAGCAATCCAAGCCGTTCTTTATCTTCGCTAAGTACTGTGATTCCGATGCCGTGCATTCAGTCTCTCAATGTTAGTACGAGCAACAGCCTTCAATGGAGCGAAATGCTCTCATCCTGTGTGACTTCCGTAATCGTCGCCGGTTTCTCGCTGCGCGATAAGCTCGCATGCCCAAGCAAACGTACCGCATTAGGGGAGGTCGGCTGAAGAAGAGGAACTCGTGCTGCAATTCTATGCAAAAGACAACCGCTTGGGAAGCCCCGTTTGGCGGGGTAGGTATAGCCTGGAAGTGTTACTTCAGTCACGCTAGCACTATCGGCCTAGACGTGCTCCACAGGGCGGCCCTGATTTGGCGCTGAGCCGCTGATTGCTGCCGGAAAGCTCACATCGGGCAGGAATTCATATCCATGCAACTGCACGGCTACGCCGAACTTGCCCGCGACTACGGACGGAAACACCCGCACCACTCTTCCCCGGCAGCGCACCCGCATGCTCTCAGCCAGCGTAATCTCGGAAGGCATCACCAGAGTGATTTCCACAGCGTCACCCAGCGTCAGCGTCACATCGCTGTAGAAAGATGCTCCTCGTGCGCTCAAATCATGGGTAAAGCCGCTGCCTTCGATGCCACTGCCCGCCCGGCTGATTCCGATCGGCATTTGAAAGCCAAATCGCTGCCCACCGCGGCGTTCTAGACGAAGTTCGCTTGTGCTCATGTTTACCCCTATACTTTTGGAATGTTCCGGCCAGCTTTCCAAATCGCTTAACATTAACCTAAAGCCCAATCTCCGCAAAGTGAATAGTTAGTGACGGGTTACAAACTATCCATCGTCCAATCCATCAAGAACATCTTATGCAGATAGGCATGAAAGCAGCTCGCGCGCACTCCTCGAATTCGGCTCCTCCAAAATCGCCGAATTCTGCGCTCTCTGTGACCCTGCGCGCCCTCAAGCATCGCAACTTCCAGCTTTTTTTTGGCGGACAGCTCATCTCCTTGACCGGCACTTGGATGCAAAGCGTGGCCCAGGCGTGGCTCGTCTATCGCTTGACCGGTTCGGCGTTCTTACTCGGGGCCGTCGGCTTTGCTGGACAGTTTCCCGTCTTCATAGTTGCGCCTATCGGTGGCATTGTTGCCGACCGTTATAACCGCCGGAAAGTTGTTATCGGCACGCAAGTCGCGTCCATGATTCTGGCTGCAATCTTGGCTGCCCTTACTCTCGCCAGATATATACAGGTCTGGCACATCTTCGTGCTCTCCGCCTTGCTCGGCGTCGTCAATGCATTCGATATTCCTGGCAGGCAATCGTTTCTCGTGGAGATGGTCGGCAAGGAAGACCTGATGAACGCCATCGCCCTCAATTCCTCCATGTTCAATGGCGCGCGTGTCATTGGCCCGGCCATCGCGGGAATTCTTGTCGCCCGCATCGGTGAAGGCTGGTGCTTCTTTGCCAACTCTGTCAGCTACATCGCCGTCATCATCAGTCTCTTCATGATGAAGGTTCCCAAACATTCGCATCGCCCTTCGGATGCATCGCCCATCGCTCATATTCTGGAGGGCTTTCGTTTCGCTCGTGATACCGCGCCCATTCGCGCCATCCTGCTCTTGCTGGGTCTAGTCAGCCTGGTTGCGATGCCTTACACCGTGCTTATGCCGATCTTTGCCGACAAAATTCTTCATGGCGGCGCTCGCGGCTTGGGAGTCCTCATGGGCATGACCGGCGTAGGCGCTCTGATGGGTGCGCTGACTTTGGCTTCGCGCCGCGGCGTTCACGGACTAGGCCGCTGGGTCGCATTTTCCTGCGGCGCTTTCGGCGTGAGTCTGATTCTGTTTTCGCTTTCGAAGAATTTTTTACTCTCCGCCATCCTCCTGTTGCCCGTCGGCTTCTTCGTCATGTTGCAGATGTCGGCTTCCAACACGTTAATCCAAGCTATGGTCCCGGACGAACTCCGCGGCCGCGTCATGGCCATGTATTCCATGATGTTCATGGGCATGGCTCCCTTCGGCGCGCTCTTCGGTGGCTCGGTCGCGGATCGCCTTGGCGCGCCCGTCGCCGTTTCCATGGGTGCCGTCGCCAGCATTGGCGGAGCCTTCCTATTCTGGCTGCAATTGCCCAAGATTCGCGTGGAAGCGCGCCGCTTGATCGTCGCCCAGGGCGCCATCGGCGGCGAACCCGAGCAAGGCGTCACCGCTCGGGTAGTAGAAGACTAGGCGGAAGGTTAGAAGTCGCTTTACTCGTAGCGCAGCGCTTCAATAGGATCGAGGCGCGAGGCGCGCAATGCGGGGACCATGCCGCTGATTAAGCCGACCATTGTAAGAATCAACGTCGCTGCTATCAGTGTCCCCGGCGCGATGATCAACCGGATGTCGCCCGCCTCGGCATTCTTGGCGAACGCGCTATAGAGCGTAAGCCGGCCAACCGACAGCGCCACCGCGTAGGCGAGCACAACCCCGAGCACTCCTCCGATGAAAGTGATGGTCAGCGCCTCGGCGAGAAACTGCATGAGAATATGCCTTCGCTGCGCGCCCAGCGCTTTCTCCACGCCAATTTCCCGCGTGCGTTGCGTCACCGAAACGAGCATGATGTTCATCAACCCCACGCCGCCGATTCCGAGCGTAAGAGTTCCAATGAAGCCAAGCAAAATTTTCAACCCTAGCGTGATGACTTCAAATTGATGTACCTGCTCCATCAGGTTGAACACCCGCACCGCACGCCGGTCGCTCACATTGAACTTATGTTCGTTCGCCATAATCAGCCGTGCCGATTGCTCCAGCCGTTCATAGTCGGGAGTTTCGTAGTTAAACCAGATGGAATCGAGATAGTGCGTGTCCTTGATGTCGCTCATCGTCGTAAACGGAATGTAGATGACGCGATTAATATCGTCGTCGCCCTCCTGCATTTTGCCGGCGAGCACGGCCACGACCTCAAAGCTCAAGCCATCAATACGAATTCTTTCCCCCAGGGCATTGCGTCCGGAGAACAATTTTTGCTTTGCTTCCGCCCCGATCATTGCCACACGCGCATGTTGCATTTCGTCTTGGGCGTTGTAGAAGCGGCCCTGCCCGAGCTTGAGCGCGCGAATGTCGGGCACGTTGGCGTAATTCCCGGAGACATTAAACGTATAAGTTCTCGTGTCGTATTGAATCGTGCAGTTCTTTTCCACCGAAGGCGTAATGTGTTTTATTTGTGGAAGGTTCGTGGTTAGTAGATCGACGTCATCGAGTGTGAACCGGATCAACTGTCCCGCTTTTTGGCCGCCCGCCTGCATCGAACTTCGGTCGGGTATAAGGATCATCAGCTTGGTGCCGAAATTGGCGAAGATATTGGCGCAGGCCTGTCCGAAGCCGTTGCCATAGGCGAGCAGCATGACTACTGTCGCAATGCCCCACGCCATGCCCAGCATGGTCAATGCGGTTCTGCGCCGGTTGTGGCGCATTGCGCTATAAGCTTCCTGGAGAATGTCCCGCCACATGGCTTTAGTCTTTACTTACTCTGCTCGCAGCGCCTCCACCGGTTGCAGCAATGCTGCTTTGCGCGCGGGATAGAGACCCGCGACCACGCCCGCCACCGTCAGGCTGCCGATGGCAATCATGGCTGACATCGGCACCAGTCGCGGAGGATCGAAGCCGCCCGGGCCTTGGACCGTGTCCAGCAATGCCATCAGGGCCGCGGCAAATCCCATGCCAATCAATCCGCTGCCTAAAGTCAAAATTATGCCCTCGAGAAAGAACTGCAACAAAATACTTCGGTTCGTCGCACCCAACGCCTTGCGCAATCCAATTTCCCTCGTTCTTTCCGATACCGCAACCAGCATGATATTAATCACGCCGATGGCTCCCAGCGCCAGCGTGACCAGCCCCACGCCGCCCAAGAATACATTCATTGCATCGAAAATTGTGCCCACCATCTTTGATTGCTCAATCGTGTCCCAGCCTTCAAAGGCGTCTTTGTCGTGATAATCAAACCCGTGATTGCGGGCGATGATCTTGTGAACATCGTCCGATGCCAGCAGGTTTTCTTCCCGCACGCGCGGCTGATAATTGACGAACGAAATCGAGTTCTCGTGGCCCTCGCCCTTCAGCGGAAAAAACGTCGCCATCACGCGGAATGGTATATACCCGCGAACGTTGGTCGAATTGTCGTCGCCCCGCCCCACCCGCTTGACCGTTCCGATTACTTCAAAGCTGATACCATTCAGCAAAATCGTCGCACCCACGGCTGGACGCCCCGGAAAAAGATTCTTGGTCAGCTCGTCGCCGAGCACAATCACGTTACGTCTTTGCGTTTCATCCAACCAGTTCAGCCATCGGCCTTCTTTGACGGGCAAAAATCGGATGTCGCTGTATTGCGGCTCGGTTCCTACAATTTCTCCGTTGGCCGTGGCAAAGTCGCTGACCGAGTGAATGTCCGTCCGCGCCAGAATCGGCACCGCGTTCCGCACATGCGGCGCTTCCTTTCGGATGTCGGCATAATCCTGATAGGTCAGCAGGTAATTGCGGCCCGAGCTCATGTTTCCTTCCACCGCCGGCGCGCGTCCCGGAAAAATGAACATGATATCTTTGCCGTACTCTTCGGTTTCGCGCATATTCCCCGAGCGGAAACCCTCGCCGAGTCCAACCAGCAGCAACAGCGATCCCACGCCCCACGCAATACCAAACATGGTCAAGAAAGATCGCAGCTTGTGCGCCCACAGGCTGCGGAAAATCTGCGCGAAGGTGTCAAGTAAAAGCCGCACGGCTGCCATCTATTGTAGGACGGAATGGGCCGGGAGTCGTTAGCGCAAATCATTGCGCGGTGTCTCAGTTTGCCAGGGGATGCGTGCCTTTCGCGCGTCCCTTCGACTTCGCTCAGGGCAGGCTCCGCGAATCGGCACGCCCAGATCCTTCGCTTCGCAAAACGCGCTCGCTCAGGATGACAAGCAAACTGAGACACTACAAGCCGCTAGCAGCCACCAGCGAGGGCCGCTCGCTACCGGCTGCGGAACTGGTGAATGACCTCAATCAGCGAATTATGCGCGAAGGGCGCGGGCGTGAGCGTCAAAATCAGCATGACCAGCGCAACTACGGCCAGAGCTTTGCGTGGAGCATTTATTCCCGGCCACTCCGGGACCATAGGATGCCGCATCGCCGTAATCCGCAGCAAAACCGCCCATAGAATCCATCCTACCCACAGGTAAATCGCCAGCGGAATCAGGGCGATAATCGTCAGGTTCGACACCCAACGGTGCTTGCGGGGAGCAATCGAAAACACAATATGCCCGCCATCCAATTGCCCGCCGGGCAGGAGGTTGAGCGCGGTGGCAAACATCCCCACCCACGCCGCCAAAGCCATGGGGTGCAAATTCACTCCGCTCAATCCGGCGGCGCCCGACTTCAACGCCGCTAATGGCAATGCGTACCACGCCAGCTGAAAAATCAAGGGAAATCCCAGAACGATGTCAGGCTGAGGCCCTCCCGCAGTTGCTATTTTCGACAGCGGAAGCGCAACGCAGAGCACGACGACTGCGATCACAAAGCCTGCAATCGGGCCCGCAATGCCAATATCAAATAATGCCGAACGCGATCGAATCGGCGCGCGGATTCGAATGAACGCTCCCAGCGTTCCAATCAGCGTGGGCGCAGGAATAAAAAACGGCGGCGTAGCTTCCACACGGTAATAGCGGCAATACAAGTAGTGGCCCATTTCATGGGCCATGAGAATCAGCATCAGCGTGGCCGAGAAGGGAACTCCCAACAAGAGCAAAGACGGCTTGGCGGCTACTTCTTGTATGGGAAAAAACGGCAAGAGATTATTGTTTTGCGCGTCGGTGCTGACAGAGAACGTCGGAAGATTGTGCTGGAAATTCGATTCCATTTGCACACCTACAACGAGCGTCGTGAAGATGGTCGCCAGCAGCAGCGATGCGTGCAGCCAATATCGCGGCCGGTAGGCTCGCGCTTGCCAGACTGTTTCCGGTGAGCGAAAGCCGGGGCGGTAATACTCAATCGTCGGTGGAGTTTGCGGAGACGAGAACGAAGAAGATTCGGGAGCGCTATTTCGGACATCATTTTCAGACATCAGAGTTTCGCTGGAGTTGGTTGGTTATTGGAGCTGCCTGGTTAAGGGAACCGCGGAGTCATAAACCACTCTAACCATCTTGTCATTCCGAGCCATCCGTAGCCGCCTCGCGGCGAGGATGCGCGTAGGAATCTGCTTTTGGTGTTAATAACCGATTACTCGATCGACTGCAGTTCCTTGCCCGGCTTAAAGCGCACAGCTTTGCCCGGCGGAATCGAAACCTCTGCGCCCGTCCGCGGATTGCGTCCAATGCCCGTCTTTCTCGGCCGCACATTGAACACGCCGAAACCGCGCAGCTCGATGCGGTCGCCCTTAGTGAGCGAGCGCTTCATGCTTTC
>JBEKTR010000104.1:0-11801 GCA_049515835.1 Terriglobales bacterium | reverse complement strand
GCGGTCGCGAGATCGTGCTGGTGCTCCTGCTCCTGCGAGATAATTTTCCGGATTTGCTCAGCCAGCGCATAGTGCCCGACGGCTTCGGCCTGTCTAACGCGCGTTCGGTACGCGGCGATCGTTTCAGTTTCGTTGTCGAGGTCAAACCTCAGCATCTTTTCTGGCTTATCAGAGATTTTCACCGGCCTTGGGGACGCGTTCGGCATCGCGCCGAGATAATCAATCTGGTCGGCGATAATCAACGCGTGCGCCAATTCTTCGTGTGCATGCTTTTCCAGCTCGCCGGCAATATTCATCCACTCCGCGCCTTTGAGCGCTTTGCTATAGACGGTATAAGCAATAATCGCCTGATACTCCCGCGAAAGGTCTTCCTGCAAACCGGCAATCAGTTCCTGCACGGCGGAATTCTTTTTGTTTTTGTCTTTCATAGCTCTCCTGTGTTCATCGGTTTAGATGGCGTATCCATTATCACCTGTTTTAATCAGCACGGGAAACATCTAGAAACAATAGCGTTGCAAGTCACTCGTCGATGCGCTGGTCTGTATGCCGACTGACGTACCAGCACGGATTGTCTCCGAAATGAGGGAAAAGGGCGTGAACGCATGGCACCGTAAGCGGATCGGCGGAGATGAACTGTGTTTTGTTGTTCTTCTCGGCGATGGCGTAGTATGGCTGGACTTCGACGCTGCCAAACGCATTCTGGTGCCGCCAAATACGAACCCGCAGCCAAAGATAGTCGCCCGCATAGACGATTGCCAATAAGAGCAAAAGGCCGCCCGCAACTTGAAATAGTCGTTTCTTCATCTCCAACAAATTTTCCGAGGCCTTTATACCGGCGCGTTATAGCTCCATATCTCAGACTAATAGTATGCGCATCGCTTTGATGCGCATCCCGTCCCGCGTAAATACCTTCCCTCACCTGAAAGCGGATGTTACCATGCCAAATTCCATGAATCGCGTATTGATCTTGTTTGTGCGGCGTCTGGCGTTGCCGGTGGTTGTGTTTGCCGGCTTTACGCTGCTTTGCGTGCGGGTCTATATGCGCTTGGAGCGCTTGCGATGGCAGGATGCGCTCTTCTGGATGTTCCATCCCCACGCCATTGAATACACTCGCGTACACGACGCCACCAAGTTTTTTGCCATTTTCGTTTTTCTGGTTGTATTTGCTTTTCAGGTTTGGGTGGCCGAACGCGTGTTAGCCACCATTTTCAGCCGCCACGGCATGGAGGCATGGAGGTCCATGGTGAACGACATTAACATTGAAACTGTGCGTGATCACTTCATCGTCTGCGGTTACGGGCAGGTTGGCCGCACCGTGGTGGACCAACTGACGCGCATGAAGATTCCTTTTGTGCTCATTGAAACAAACGAGGGTCTCTATCGCGAACTCGTCAAAGAGGGATTCATGGTGATTCAAGGCGACGCTCAGCGCCATGATGTTCTCGAAACCGCGGGAATCAAGCGTGCGCGCGGCGTATGCGTGGTGATTGATAACGACGCGGCTAATTTGTACATCACTGTAACTGCAAAATCGCTGAACTCGAAAGCCAAAATTATTACCCGCGCCGGCCAGCAACGCTATGCGCAAGCTATGCGCAACTCAGGCGCCGATGAAGTCATTATTCCCGAATACGAAGGCGGATTAATGACGGGCCGCATGATTGAAAAATATTATCCCGCGAAGGACTTGTAGAAACCTCGCGTGAGAATGCTTTATTCTTATTTCCTGAGCCTTGAAGAACAAACCATCCATCTCTGTGATGCTGATTCTGGGCATCAGCATTTTCGTATTCATTGTGTTGCACGTAATGGGCTACGTGTGGTTGAAATATCGCTAAACCACAAAATACTTCGCGGCCGGATGATGCACCACGATGGCTGAGGTTGACTGTTCCGGTTCCAGCAGGAAGCCCGATGTCAGCTTTACACCGACATTTTCTTCGGGTTTCAGTAGTGCAAATAATTTCGTCTGGTCCTCGAGATTCGGGCACGCCGGATAGCCAAACGAATAACGTGAGCCGCGATATTTCTGATGGAACAGATCGCGGATATGCGGCGAGTCTTCGGCCTGAATTTGCAATTCCTCGCGCATTTTTTTATGCAGATATTCCGCCAGCGCTTCGGCGGTTTCGACACTCAATCCATGCATATAAAGATATCGTGTATATTCCCCGCCTTCGAACAGCCTTTGCGTTTCAAGCGAAGCCTTGTCGCCGACGGTCACCAGCGAAAGCCCGAGAACATCCATCACGCCGGAGTTTTTTCGCGCGAAGAAATCGGAAATGCACAATCTGCGACCTTCTCTTTGCCGCGGGAAGGTAAAGCGCAACAATTCTTTCAGTTTTGTACCGGGTGCAATGGCTCCCGTCCGCGCACCTTCGTAAGGCTCATAGACGACGATGTCATTGCCGTCGCCCTGCGCCGGAAAATATCCGTACACGACTTTAGGTTCGAAAAGGCCAGTCGCGATTACGTCTTCTTCCAACTGCTTCTTAATGGGACGGAACTTCGTCTCCACCAGCCGCAAGTAATCTTCCTGCGACGCTGTCTTTAACTGCCACTGGTTCTTGAACAGCGCTGTATCGTTGATGTAGGGAAAAAGCTCGCGCAGATCAAAGTCTTTCCTCACCCGCACACCCCAGAATGGCGGCTGTGGAATATTGGGTGCATCCCCCACCACCGGGCTTCGCTCCGCGAATATGGGCCCTGTCTCTTCATCGACGGCAACCGCCTTTGCGTACTCCTTCACCTTTCGGCCTTCGGCGATGCGTTCGGTACGTTTGCCGTTTTCGGAAGACAGATCTTCCATGATGTGCAGACCCGCAAAAGCATCATCGGCATAAAACACGCCGTTCGAATACTCCTTGCGCAGATCATCTTCCACATATTTGCGCGTCAGCGCCGCCCCCCCGCAAATCACGGGAAACGTGAGCTTCTGCTGATGCAAATCCTGAATCACGTACTTCATTTCCAGCGTGGACTTTACCAGCAGACCACTCAAGCCGATGGCGTGTGCCTTGTGCTCAATAGCGGATTTTATAATCGTGTCGCCCGCCTGCTTGATGCCCAGGTTCACGACTTTGTAGCCATTGTTGGTGAGAATAATGTCCACAAGGTTCTTGCCAATGTCGTGAACATCGCCCTTGACGGTCGCGAGAACAATAGTTCCCTTCTGCGATCCGGCTTTCTTTTCCATCTTCGGCTCGAGATAAGCGACGGCCGCCTTCATTACGCCGGCCGAGTCGAGCACCGAAGGCAACTGCATCTTGCGCGCACCGAATAACTCGCCCACCGTTCGCATGCCATCCAGCAAAACTGTGTTAATCAACTCCAGCGGCGTATATTCAACCAACGCATTTTCCAGCAAATCTTCGAGCGACTTCTTTTGCGCTCCGCTGCCCACAGACTTTTCGCCGTTGATGATGGCGTATTTCAGCTTGTCATCGACCGACAGGGTTTCGACGTGCGCAGTCGTCTGCGCCTGCGCTTTGCCTTTCGTTCCAGCAAAATGCTGCATGTAAATCTGCAACGGATCGCCCGCCGATTCGTCACGGTAAATCAGCTTGCGCGCTAACTCAACTTCCTCATGAGGAATTTTGTATAACGGATAGATTTTGCTGTAATTAACAATCGCCATATCTAGGCCATTATCCACAGCTTCGTGCATAAATACCGAGTTGAGGACCCGTCGGGAATAAGTATCCAAGCCGAACGAAATATTACTCACGCCGAGAATCGTCTTGACCGCAGGTAGTTCCTGCTTGATTCGTTTCACCGCATTCAGAGTTTCAATTCCCGCCGTGCGGTAATCTTCCTGGCCCGTGGAAATCGGCAAAGTCAGCGCATCAAAGATCAAATCTTCCGGATGCAGCCCGTACTTCTCCGTGGCCAGCGTGTAGATGCGTTTCGCGATAGCGACCTTCTTGTCGGCCGTAAGCGCCATACCATCTTCGTCAATGGTCAAGGCGATCACCGCCGAGCCATACCGCTTCGCCATTGGCAGAACTTTGGATGTTCGTTTCTCGCCGTCTTCGAGATTGATCGAATTGATGATGGCTTTACCGGGAATCCGCTTCAGCGCCTCTTCCACGACGTCAGCCTCAGTGGAGTCCACCAGAATTGGCGCTGGCACGCGCGTGGCAACCTTCTCTAAGATCGACGTGATGTAGTCTTTCTCATCCTCGCCGACGATGGCACAGCAGAGGTCGAGCATGTGTGAGCCCTCAGCTACAAGCTTCTTCGCCAGCGTCAGAATGTCGTCGTATTTCTTTCCGCGAACTAAATTCCGGAAGTACTCGACGCGAGTTGTGGTGTTCAGCTCTTCGGCGACGATGAGCGGCTTAGGGTCGAGATCGAGCGGCACCATCGTGTATGCACTCGAAGCCGCGGCGAGATACTTCGTCTCACGTTTGGCAGGCTCAACGCCAGAAACCGCATCCACGACCGCTTTCAAGTGCTCAGGTGTAGTTCCGCAACAGCCCCCGACAATCCGCACACCGTATTCCTGTACAAAGCGCTTGTGATATTGGGCAAGTTCTTCCGGCTTTAGCTTATAAACTGCATGTCCGCCCTCGTTCTGCGGCAGGCCTGCATTGGGAAGAACGGAAATCAGCTTCGTGGAGTTGATGCCCAAGTACCGGACCGCGTCATTCATTTCCGCCGGGCCGGTAGCACAGTTTAGTCCGATGGCATCAATTTCAAAGGGTTCGAGAGCCGTCAATGCTGCGCCAATTTCCGTACCGAGCAGCATCGTTCCAGACTCTTGCAATGTCACCTGCACTTGCACCGGCAGACGCCTGCCAGTTCGTTTCATGGCTTCAATCACGCCGATTGTAGCAATCTTGGCCTGGAGCAAATCCTGCGCGGTCTCAATGAGAAGCACGTCCACCCCGCCCTCAATCAACGCCAACGCTTGCTCTTCGTAGGTCGCAACCATCTCATCGAAACCGATGTGCGCTAATGACGGCAACTTGGTGGTCGGCCCGATCGAACCTGCCACAAATCGGGGACGGTCCGGTGCAGAGAACTGTTGCGCTACCTCCTTGGCAAGCTTGACCGCTGCCAGATTAATCTCTTTCACCCGGTCTTCAAGGTCGAACTCACGCAGCACCAGGCGTGTGCCCCCAAAGGTGTTAGTTTCGACGACGTCGCAGCCCACGCGAAAAAAATCGGCATGAATGTCGCGAATAATATCCGGGCGGCTTAACGATAAGACTTCGCTGCAATTTTCCTTCCCCCAATAGTCATCGAGGGTCGGGTTGCGCTTTTGGATGTTTGTCCCCATAGCGCCGTCGTAAACTACGACGCGTTCTTTCGCGAGTTGGAGGAAATCCTTCATTGCTCTAGTCGCTGTCTATACACGAACGCCGGTCCGTAACCTCAGGACCGGCGCCAATTTCAATTCCTACGTTGAACTTAGACTCCTTGCACCGGAACGGCTGGGGCGCCTTGATTGACTTCAGCCTGATTGAACACCGCATTGGCTCCCATATGCGCTGGCATGGGGGCCAGCATTTGCTCTTTGCGGTAAACCAGGTTGCTGGCGTTGAATGTCGCGAGCTCAAATCCATGACCGTGTGTAATCGCATCGGTCGGGCACGCTTCTACGCAATATCCGCAGAAAATGCAGCGGTTGTAATCAATGTTGTAAACCTTGGCATAGCGCTCGGCGCCACTGACTCGATTTTCTGCCGTGTTCTCTGCCGCTTCGATGTAGATGCAATTCGAAGGGCAATTGGCCGCGCACAGAAAGCAGGCCACGCACTTTTCCAAACCATGCTCGTCACGCTGTAACACATGGACGCCGCGAAAGCGCTCTTGAAACTTCGCCCCGCGCAATGGTCCCTTGCCGTCAGGATAGTTCTCGACCTGCGTGGGCTGAAACATCTCCATGAAAGTGATGCTCATACCCTTGGCAATGGCGGCAATATTCTTAAGGATAGCCATATTCATAAGTATATACCGCCGGATTTATCGCACAGCAGCGAGCGGGCGTAAATGCGCATTGAACGGCCGGTCATAGAAGCGGAAAAGTTAACGATGACTGAGCGCGGCCTCTTCGGTTTGCAGAAAAACAATGCCCGGATGAAACAGTGTTCCCGCAATTCGCGTGGCTATTGCGATGAGGTCCCGCTGGTCTCGAAATACTTTTACCCTCTTCGCGCGGGACAGCTCGGGCAAATTTACACTACGCCCGCACCGGATGTGCCCAATGGCTTCCTCCGTGACTGTCACACACGGCATTTCTGGAAGAAGTTTCCGGGGATGGATAAATACATCGTCGCTTAGCCCCGATTGCAACGCTAGCTGCAATTGGTCAAGCGTGCGAGCGTCTCCGAGAGTGAACTCATTGACGCTTGTCCGCCGAAGCGCATCCAGGTGCGCACCACATCCCAAGCCCTGCCCCAGTTCGTGCGCAATCGACCGTATGTACGTTCCTGAAGCAACGTGCGCACGAAAACTTGCGCGGTCGTCTTCGACAGCAAGAATGTCGAATTCTTTAACCTGAACCTGAACCGGCTGAAGCACAACCTCCTGCTTTTTCCGGGCTTTCTTGTAGGCCGGAACACCATCAATCTTCTTGGCTGAAAACGGCGGTGGCGTCTGCTCGATGTCTCCAACAAAGTGACACGCGCACTCCTGCACCGCGGCCAGAGTTGGCATCTTTTCGCCGGGTGAACTAATCGGCTCGCCTTCAGCGTCATACGTATCGGTCGAAAAACCGAACCGGATTACGCCTTCATACGTCTTCTCCGATCCTGTATAAAATTGCGCCAATCGCGTCCAATGGCCCACGACCAAAGGCAAAACGCCCGTGGCCATGGGATCCAGCGTGCCCAAATGACCGACTGATTTCTCCCCAAGAATACGTCGCACGCGGTTGACGACATCGTGCGATGTCAGGCCAGACGGTTTGTCAATAATGAGAATGCCGTTCATCGAGGAGTTATGTTCTTAGAATGGTTAATTTGATATTTTAGAGGGTCGAAACTATACGTTATCAGAATAAGCGTTCCGGCCGCTTACCCGCATGATTCCCCTTCGCGATGAAACTCCGCGCTACAGTACGCCTTATGTGACCTATTTCATTATCGCCTTGAACGTGGTGGTTTTTTGCCTGGAATTGGCGGCGGACACTCGAGGCCAACTCGATCCCCTGATACGGCAATTCGGGGTTGTGCCGCGGCGCTTTACGCTGGATTTGGCCCCCGCGCATTTCGATCCCGTCGGGGCATTCGTGCCCATCCTGACCGCCATGTTTCTGCACGCCTCGTGGCTTCACATCATTGGAAATATGTGGGTGCTTTGGATTTTCGGAGACAACATTGAGGACTATCTCGGCCACTTCCCTTATTTGCTGTTCTATCTAGGCACCGGGGTCATAGCCTTCCTTACGCATATTGCGCTGAACCCCAGTTCGCGCCTACCTACGCTGGGTGCGAGCGGCGCAATTGCCGGCGTGATGGGCGCCTATTTCCTGCTCTATCCTCGAGCTCGCGTTTTGATCTGGTTCCCGCCAATTTTCTTCTTCCATTTACCGGCATGGCTCGTACTCGGATATTGGTTTCTGATTCAATTTCTCAGCGGTACGGCAACATCCATTGGAGGCACTGGCGCGGCCGGTGGGGTCGCGGTCTGGGCCCATGTGGGAGGATTCCTGGCGGGCATGGCTTTGATCAAACTGCTTCCGGAGCGCTCCCGGCGGCGCTATGGAGCATGGTAAATGGTGAGGCGCCTAACTGCGCTCTCTTGTGGAGACTTGCGGCAGGCCGCCGCCACTCCCGGCAAGATGCGGTGGTTCCACACGATTTCTGCCTAGGTGCTTGGCTTCATACAGCGCTTTGTCAGCTGCATGGAGCAACGATTCCGCACCTGAGCCCGGCTCGCTCGCAACAATTCCTAAACTCAGCGTGACACGTCGATCACCCGCCAGCGGAATCTCCATACAACTCCCGATCGAGTTGCGTATGCGTTCCGCGAGCTCGAAGGTCTCCGTCGCGTTACAATCCGGTGCCACAATAAGAAATTCTTCCCCTCCGTATCGGCCCGCCGAGTCGTAGGGACGTATGGCGCCAGTAATCTGACGAGCGATGATGCGCAAAGCGCGATCCCCTGCGGCGTGCCCATTCGAGTCGTTGACGAGCTTGAAGTGATCTGCGTCCGCGAGAATCACGCCCACCGGAGCTTTACTCCGTTCGGCACGCTGTAACTCGCGCAAGAGAATCTCCAGTATTGCGGACCGATTCCACAATCCGGTAAGGCCATCGTGCGAAGCCTCCCGCCGTAGATCCTCTTGCGCCTTAAGCAAGCGCAAATGCGTTACCAGCAACCTTGCGCTTGAACATAAAAATGAAGCCAACACAATGGATGCCGCCAAAGTGAGGTTCAATCTAGCGATCCGCTCGAACATGCCCAGAATCAGCAACGGAAACAAAAGTGGAAACAGCTGCGTCGTGACGACAACGCGCCCTGTAACTGCCGGCCCGCTCGTATCCGTGGGCATTTTCCAGGTAACGGCGCGAGCGATTGGAATGAGCAGTACCGCACTCCAAAGAATGTCAAACCATGCGCCGGGTTTTAGTCCCCGTCCAGGGCCGTAGTAATAGAGGCAGTCCGCGACTCCCGACACCGCCAGAAATGCTCCCATCGGCCCAAACAATCGCCGCACAACCACCGATTGTGTCAGGAGTGCGCGCAGAAGAAACGCACCGGTAACAATGCCGTATCCCGTAAAATATGGTCCCCAAACGGAATAGGAAAGATCGGTCGTCGGGTCGACCTGGTGCGGCAAATAAAAGAAAAACAAGTATGCTGCGACGCAGAAAATAATGCTTTGCGCGAAGTCGAGAATCAGCAATAGATCCACGCGGCCTTCGCCATCCGGATCCAGAAATAGCGCCATCGCCAACGGCACCGACCAGAAACAGAACAGCAGATTAATGGCCCAGTGGATGAAGTTCGATACAGGAAAAATATCCGCGTACGTGCCCGAGGCCTGAGCAACCACCCAAATCGAAAACGCGACCGTGGTCAACAACCAGAAATTACGCGCCAGACTTTGCGAGTTTTGCATGGCGCGCCAGCAGAGCCACACCAGCATGATTCCGAGCGCCATCTGCACCGTATCGGAACTAAACGCACCCCATTTGCTATCGCCCAATGTGGCCAGCGACAACGCATGCAGTCCCACCAAAGTGGCGGCGGAAATCAGGATTTTTCGCGTTAGCCCCATGCTTTCCTCAGTGCAAACAGTCTCTCCTAAATCCTGCAAATGCACCAGATTACGCCGTGGTTACGGGCGTGGAATTACGACACGCAGGTACTACCCGATAGGTGCCACCTATTTTCGGAATTACCCAGAGTACTTGCAGAGCAAATGGGCACTTATAATACATTTGTGAGCGAATCCATAAAACAGGTTGCGGCGGCCGATTTTCCCACCCGCTGGGGGCACTTTCGTATTCTCGGGTTTCGAGGAGATTTCGGCGAAAACGGCCAATCCCGTAGTGAGGAAGCGGTCGCATTGGTCATGGGCGACATTCATTCTGCACCACCTTTGGTGCGAATTCATTCGCAATGCCTTACCGGGGACGTTTTCGGCTCCCTGCGCTGCGACTGCCGCGAGCAACTTGAAATGGCATTGCAAATGATCGCCGAAGCTGGTGTGGGAATCCTGATTTATGAACAGCAGGAGGGTCGGGGTATCGGCCTGATGCCAAAATTACAAGCCTACGCCTTGCAGGATGAGGGATTGGATACGGTCGAGGCCAACGAACGTCTGGGATTCAAAGCCGATGAGCGAGGCTTCGCCATGCCGGCTGGAATTCTAAAGAGTCTTGGGGTATCTGAAGTGAAATTATTGTCGAACAACCCTGACAAAGTAGCGGCGCTGGAGCATGGCGGCGTCAAAGTTGTGGAGCGTGTGCCGTGCGAAGTCGCGCCCACGCTTCACGCCGAAGAGTACCTCAAAACTAAGAAAGAAAAGATGGGGCATCTACTCAACGAACGCTAAGCCCTGTGGCGTCTGTGGTTAGGCCTATGCAGGCCAAATGCTGAGCGCCGTGTGACTCAATATCTGCTGCTCGATTGTCGCCCCTAAATTCAAAGCTCGGAAATCATCCAGATTTTTCTTGATGTCTGGCACGCCGGGCCCCGGCCAATCCGTGCCGAAAAGTGTTTTTTGTGCAATCTCGCCTAAGCGCGGAAAATACTTCAACAAAGTCTTTGGCGGAATGCCGCTGATGTCGAGATAGACATTGGGATGGCGACGCAGCAGAAAGAATGCCGTTTCCATCCACAGAGGCCGGCCGCCGTGGGCCATGAGAATCTTCAGCCTGGGAAAATCCACAGCGACATCGTCCAGGTACATCGGATCGCCATACTTGTTCCTCGCACCCGGAAAGATCGACGTTCCGGTGTGAAACATTACCGGAATTCCATTGGCCTCGGCGGCGCGATAGATAATTTCCAACTCTTTGACGCCCTTTAAGTAATCATTGGGATACAAAAGCTGATGGGGAGGATGAATTTTAATCATGCGAATACCGAGCCGGAGAAGCTGCTCCACATCTGCCATTACATTGGTCGTGTGCTTGGGATGCAGACTTCCGCACGACAATAATCTCTTCGGATCTTCTTTGGTGTAGTCAGCGATAAATTGATTCACCGTAGGGGTAAATCCCATAACTTCAGGGGCAACGTAGTTGATGAGCACAGCCCGGTCTACGCCTGAATCATCGAGATGCTTGAGAAACAATTTCGGCGAGCGGCAATACTCTGCGATGAGGTCGTAGTTCGGCCGGCGTGCCTTCATCATTGCGAGCGCAGCCGGTTTAACCATCTCCATCGGCTGGATATGAACGTGGCAGTCGGTAATCACGCTGTCAGTATAGCGGGACTTTGGGATCAATCTGTCGTGACCACGCGTCTATGCCGCCGCGCATGGATTGGGCGTTCTCGAATCCCTGCTGGCGCAGCCAGTTTGTCACGCTGAGCGAGCGTACGCCGTGATGGCAAACGACGACAATATGCTCATCGGGATCGAGTTCCTGATGAGCACGGCTGGGAATATCTCCCATAGGGATGTGCTTCGCGCCTTCGATATGCGCGGTCTGAACTTCCCACGGTTCGCGGACGTCGAGAAACACCGGCGGCGACTCACCATCAAGCAGCGAGGAGGCTTCTTCGGGAGTGAGTTCATAGTCCATCGATCAGTTCAAAGACTCGCAGCCACATCCACGCGTGCTACAACTGCCCTGATTTTTTCACTGATGTCTACAACGCCTGGTTCCAACCAAAGGAAATCGTCTAGCTTGAGGATATGCGCATTTGTGTGAGTACGGTACTTGGAGTTGGCTATTACAACCGCGGCCGGTATGGCGCAGGCCTTATCGAAAGAAAAATCTTCGTTAAAAAGCACTCCCACCAAGCAGTCGAAGTGCGCCGCCTCAATATCTCTGATTGCGCTCAGCATTCTTGACTTATTGTGCCTCGTCACTCGCCTACTTTTGACTTCGTATTTCTTTTTGGTTAATGGATCAATCGCGTCAAAACCTTTTGCCGATTTTCGCCCAGGTTCCAGCCCGAGGGCCTGAACAACAAGGAATTCCGCATAGTCGCCAACAGGATTGTTGGTACTCCTGATCAAACCCCGATCCTGCAGCTCATCTAGAAGCGCTGCATAGAGACGCAGTAGATCAGAAGGCATCTTTGGCGTGAGGAAATCAGAAAAGTTAGACGATTTCATTCTTGCTGCGCTCCTACCTGCCGCTCCACTTCGGCTGCCGCTTTTCCAGAAACGC
>JBEKTR010000103.1:0-11830 GCA_049515835.1 Terriglobales bacterium | reverse complement strand
TCCAGGTACGCCCTTTACAGTTGGTACTCAGCCCATTGCTGCAATCGTCGATCCGTCGGGAAAGTACCTATATTCGGCCGACTTCGGAGGGAATGACATCTCTGCGTTCACGATAGATAGTTCGAGTGGTGCACTTACGGCAATTAGCGGCAGCCCGTTCGCGGCCTCGCCCAATCCGGATAGCCTCGCCATCAATGCGTCGAGTTCTCTGCTTTTTGCAACCAGTGGAACATCCACCAGCATTTTCGCGTTTACGATTAACAGTTCAGGGGCGCTCACTGCTGTTGCCCCGCTGAATGGTGGGGGCACGCCCGGCGGGCTGGCGATCATCCACAAGGAATAAGGCGAGACAGGCCGGAACTCACTTCTGGTTGTAGTAGCCGGTGCGGGTGCGGGCTTTGGCTCCGGATTTGTCCACCTTGACTTGGAGCGCGTGGTATTCGTCGGGGTCGTCCGCGGGGAAACTGTCGAAGCCGATGACGTAGAAATAATCGGCATCGGAAGCGCAACTCGCGAGTGCACCTGTGAGGTCGTTTGTGGTGTTGAAGACGCGGCCGCCCGACTGTATCGCAAGCACCGGCAACGCGAGGTTGCCGTAAACAGCCTGATTCGAAGACTTGACCCCCTTCAGGAATTCTTCGTAATAAGCGCTGCGCAATGAGCCAGCCGCTGCCGCACCATAGGGTGCGATCTGGTAAAGAGTTATGCGTGCATCCCTAAGCCGCGTCGACGCGGCAACGATGCGAACGAATATGGCCTGCTCTTCCTTCTGCGAAGGCTGAACGTTCACGCCAGAAAGCAGCGCCCATCCATCGCTGAACCAGATCATAAGTTTCCGGCCGGGACGATTCTGTTCGTACGCGATCATGGCATCCAGCGCCTGCATCGAGAGCCCGTATCGGTCGCTCGCCCCGTAGAAGCCTTGTGAGCGAGTGCTTGTACGCAGGCCAATCTCGTATTGATCGAGCTCTTTCGCTAGCGCGTTGCCGTCACGAGAGGGCGCGCCTGTGTTAGTTCCGTGATCGGTGAAGAATATGAATGAAACAGGCAGCCCGAGCTTCCCGCCATTCTTTAGAAGAAATTTCTTGGCTTCATCGCGCTCATAGGCGAGCGAAGTCAAAGGAGTGTTTACCGCATCCATTACCAGGACGATTTCAACCGGCAGATCCGAAGAACTTGTATCCACGGTTTGAAACGACGCGATCTTGCGCGACTCTTTATCATCGAGGATGGTGAAGTCCTGCGCTTGCAGACCGCGTATCGGATTGCCGGATTTATCGGCGACCTGGACGTCGAGGGTGATGCGGCGATCGGTTGGCGGTTTGGGAGCTTCCAGTGCAGTTTGCCCAAATAACAGCGCGGTGAGAGAAACGATGAACGAAAAGATGAGAATCAGTCGATACATTTGAACTCAATATCCCACTCAAACAAGCCTAAATCAGGCAAGTTTAGCTTTTGACGACGGCCGGCTGAATTTCTTCCACATCCACCCAGTTGGTCGGGTACTTGCCGGTGTAGCAGGCGGTGCAATAAGACGTTTTTTCGCCGTCGGCACAGGCGCGCTTAAGACCATCCACTGAGAGATAAGAGAGGCTATTGACGCCAATAAAGTCGCGAATCTGCTCGACCGTCATATTGGCGGCAATGAGTTCTTTCTTCGAGGGCGTATCGACGCCGTAGAAACATGGTGATATGGTCGGCGGACAGGAAATGCGCATGTGCACTTCTTTGGCGCCGGCCTCGCGAATCATGCGGACAATCTTTTTGCTGGTCGTACCGCGCACGATCGAGTCGTCCACGAGAACGACGCGCTTGCCTTCGAGCAGGCTGCGCACCGGATTGAGTTTAAGTTTCACGCCGAAATCTCGCACCGTTTGGCGAGGCTCGATGAATGTTCTGCCCACATAATGATTGCGGATGAGCGCGAACCGGAATGGGATGCCGCTCTCGGCGGCATATCCGATGGCTGCAGTCACTCCGGAATCGGGTACGGGCACGACCACATCAGCTTCGACTGGAGCCTCCCGGGCGAGTTGGCGGCCGAGTGCTTCGCGGCTCTCTTGCACCGGGCGTCCGAAGACGCGGCTATCGGGACGGGAGAAATATACGTGCTCGAAGATGCAGCTCGATTGCGCCAACGCAGGGGCGTAGAAGTGGGACGAAACTCCCTCCGGTCCGACGATGACAAGTTCGCCCGGTTTGACGTCTCGTTCGTAAGTCGCGCCGATCAAATCGAAGGCGCAAGTTTCAGAGGCGAAGACGATGGTGTCTTGCTTGAGGCCATCGGCTGCGGATATGCGGCCCATCGCCAGCGGGCGAAATCCCCGCGGATCGCGCGCGGCGAAAATTCTGTCAGGGCTGATCATCACCAGCGAAAATGCGCCTTCGACGCGGCGAAGTGCGTCTGCCATAGCTTCTGGCAGCGTCTGCTCTTTCGATTGTGCGATGAGGTGAACAATGACTTCTGTATCGCTGTTCGTCTGGAAGATCGAGCCTTGTGCTTCCATTCGGGCGCGAATTTCCTGCGCGTTGACCAGATTGCCATTGTGGGCAAGCGCCATCATGCCCTTGTTCGACTGCACCAAGATGGGCTGGGCGTTCAGCAGTGACGAATCGCCCGCAGTGGAGTAGCGCGTGTGGCCGATGGCGAGTGTTCCGCGAATCTTCCACAGCGTTTCATGGTCAAAAATGTCGGCGACCAGACCCATTTCTTTATGCATGCGCAGAGTCAAGCCGTCGGAAGTGACAATGCCTGCCGACTCCTGCCCGCGATGTTGCAGCGCGTGCAGCCCGAGGTAGGCGAGCTTCTCAGCTTCCGGGTTCTGGTAGATTGCGACTACGCCACACTCATCGTGGAATTTGTCGGTCAGCATCTTCACGCCTCCACCAGCTCAGGATCGGATTTAAGAATCCGTTCGATGACACCTTCGTACGCGCTGCGCAGTTCGGAAACTTTGGCAGAAATCGCCACCTTGCCATCCAGCCGGATTTCGCATTGCCCGGCAACAGTCTGTCCGACCTGATCGGCGAAGAGACCGTGCTTCCCAGCAATAGATTTGATTCGCCCGAGGTGCTGGGGGTCGCAAGAGACGATAATTCGGCTAGCGTCCTCGCCAAAAAGCACAGATTCGGCGGGAAAATCGAGGGCTGGGAGGTTTGCCTGGAAGCCGATACCCTTCTCGAAGGCACATTCGGCCAGGGTGACTGCAATGCCGCCCTCCGAGATATCGTGGGCGGAATCGAGCACATCGGCCTGGGCCATTTCGACAATGGCTTTCTGCAAGGCGGCTTCGCGGTCGAGTTCGAGCGCGGGCGGAAATCCCCATAGCGAGCCGAGGATTTCTTTGGCGTATTCCGATGAGCCGAATTCGATTTCGGCGTCGGTTGCGTCGCCGGTTTCGGAGGCACTGAGGAGAACGATTGCCCGGTTCGTTTCTTTGAAACTCGGACGCACCGCTTTCGTGACGTCTTCGATGATGCCGACAATCCCCATGACCGGCGTGGGATAAATCCCTTCGCCGAGAGTTTCGTTGTAGAGGCTGACATTGCCGCCCGTAATGGGCACGTCAAGCTCTTCGCAGGCTTTGGTGATGCCGTCAATCGCTTGCGAGAACTGCCACATGATGTGCGGCTTCTCAGGATTGCCGAAGTTGAGGCAATTGGTGGCGCCGACGGGAACACCTCCAGCACAGGCGACATTGCGCGTGGCTTCGGCGACGGCGTGCATGGCGCCCAGTTTGGGGTCGAGATAACACCAGCGGCTGTTGCCATCGAGCGCCATGGCTAGGCCGAACTTCGAGCCTTTGATGCGAATGACTCCGGCATCGCCCGTACCCGGAGCTTCGACGGTATTGGTTTGCACCATGTGGTCGTACTGCTGCCAGACCCACCGCTTGCTGCAAATGTTCGAGCTGGAAAGAAGCTGCTTGAGTTCGGCGGTGAAATCACCTGCACCTTTGAACGAGATGCCTTCCGGCTTTTCGCGGGGGATATTCGGTTCCCAGCGCTCCATCGGACGTTTGTACAGCGGAGCATCATCTGTAAGCGCCGGGTTGGGAATTTCGGCGACGACTTCGCCGTGTTCGAGGACGCGCATCGTGTCTTCGGCAATGACGTGGCCAATTTCGACGGCGTCGAGTCCCCATTTTTCAAAAACTCGAAATACTTCGGCTTCGCGGCCTTTTTGCGCGACCAGCAGCATGCGCTCCTGTGACTCGCTGAGCATGATTTCGTAAGGATTCATGCCAGTTTCGCGCTGCGGCACGCGGTCGAGTTCGATTTCGAGACCAACGCGGCCGCGCGCGCCCATTTCGCAAGTCGAACAAGTCAGGCCCGCCGCGCCCATGTCCTGAATGCCAACAATCGCGCCGGTTTGCATGGCTTCAAGACAGGCTTCGAGCAGCAGCTTTTCCATGAAAGGATCGCCGACCTGCACGTTCGGACGCTTGGCTTCAGACGCTTCGCTGAATTCCTCGCTGGCCATGGTTGCGCCGTGAATGCCGTCGCGCCCGGTCTTCGAGCCGACATAAATCACCGGATTGCCCACGCCCGCAGCCTTGGCATAGAAAATTTCGTCGCGGCGTACGAGACCCAAAGCGAAAGCGTTGACCAGAGGATTACCTGAATAGCAAGGCTCAAACTTCGTTTCGCCACCGAGGTTGGGGACGCCGAAGCAA
This sequence comes from Terriglobales bacterium, assembly GCA_049515835.1. Taxonomy (GTDB): domain Bacteria; phylum Acidobacteriota; class Terriglobia; order Terriglobales; family Acidobacteriaceae; genus JAJPHW01. The sequence continues at coordinate 7,154 of JBEKTR010000103.1, read as the reverse complement.
TTTCCATAAGACGCGACACCGCTGATGACGCCTTCCATCACAGAATGGTTCTTATGAATGTCTTTTTGTGTAGGGGCAGGTGTCCCCACCTGCCCAGCCGAGCGAAGCTCGGCAGTTTTATTCTGTGTGATAGGCCCAAATCTCAGCGAGTCCATCACCGCGACGGGCCTTGCGCCCATGGTGAAAATATCGCGCAGGATGCCGCCGACTCCGGTGGCCGCTCCCTGAAAGGGCTCAATAAACGACGGATGATTGTGCGACTCAATCTTGAAGGCGCAGGCCCATCCGTCGCCAATGTCGATGATGCCCGCATTCTCACCCGGCCCTTGGACGACGCGCTTGCTGCGGGTGGGCAGCCGCTTCAAATGCACGCGCGACGATTTATAGGAGCAGTGCTCGCTCCACATCACGCTGAAAATGCCGAGCTCTGTGCGCGTCGGCTCGCGTCCGCCCAGCAGCATCTTGATCTTTTCGTACTCGTCGAGCGTCAGCCCATGCTCGCGGATGACTTCTGGAGTGAAGGCAGCTGTGGAAGTGGAGGCCATAATTTATGGGGAACTTCTATTGTAGAAGATTCGGGGCGCAGGGGGTAGGGGAAATGGAGCCTACAGCACAATCACTGCCGCACCATCAATTGCGTCGCGCTTCACGGCATCCAAGGCTTTGTTGGCTTGATCCAAAGCAAAAACTGTCACCTTTGGTTGTAGATTGATTTTCGCGGCGATCTCCAGAAAATCACGGGCATCCTGCCGCGTCATGTTGGCGACGCTGCGAATTTGGCGCTCGCCCCAGAGCAGCTTGTCGTAGTCGAACTCGGGCATCTGGTCGAGATGGATGGCGTTGATGGCGACGACTCCGCCTTTGCGCAGGCTGGAGAGCGCGGCGAGAACCACGTCTCCGCTAGGGGCGAAGGTGACGGCGCGGTCGAGTTCCACGGGAGGCTTGTCAGCTTCGTCGCCCACCCATTTCGCGCCCAGAGATTCGGCCAGCTTGCGATGAGAAACGCCGCGAGTAGAAACATACACGTCGCAATTCCACGAATGCAAAACTGCAATGGCGAGATGCGCAGACGCGCCGAAACCAAACAGCCCAACTTTTTCTCCAGGCTCGACTCCGGCCACGCGCAGGCTGCGAAATCCAATGATGCCGGCGCAGAGCAGCGGCGCGGCTTGCTGGTCGTCGAGTTCCTTCGGAAGAGGAAAAACAAAATCAGCGCGAGCGACGGCGAATTCGGCATACCCACCATTCACTGAATAGCCAGTAAAAGTCGGTTTGTCGCAAAGGTTTTCCTGGTTATGTTTGCAATACCAGCAAGTACCATCCGTGCCGCCAATCCAGGAAACGCCGACGCGCGTGCCAACAGGAAGTTCCTCCGTGGCGCCGCCAACGACGTCTCCAACAATCTGGTGTCCGGGGATTATGGTGGGCAGCAGGGGCGGCAGTTCGGCTTCGACGATGTGCAGATCGGTGCGGCAGACGCCACAGGCGCGAACTCTTAGAAGAACTTCGCCAGGCGCAGGGATGGGCTGGGGAAGGTCTTCGATGGTGAGATGGCGAATGGATGCTTTGCCCGGCGAAGTTAGTACAGCAGCATTCATGGGTGGATTACCGACTATGCTAATCCTAAATCCTCAAGCCTTGTGAATCGGAAATTCTGCTGCGCCGACTTTGGCGATGTTGGCTTCGGCGAAGGCTTCGACGCGTTCGAGTGCGGATTGCAATTCGGCCTCGTGTTTCTTCATGGTTTCGTCGTCAGCGTCTTTGGGGACGAAAATGTAGCGACTGACGCGAAGTAGGGCGCGCGAGAAGGGTCGCGGAATCTGAAGCCGGTCCCAGGTATTGAGCACCCACGGGCGGTCGAGGGCGACGTGAAAGCCGGACATGGGCGCTCCGGTCAACCGGGCGAGCATAACGGGACCTGGCTTGACTACGTGGCGAGGGCCGCGAGGCCCGTCAATGGTGAACGCAGCGTCCCAACCTTTGTCCACTTCGCGCTTAAGGCCGAGCAGGGCGCGCACAGCACCTTTACTGCTCGAACCGCGGACTTTGACGTATCCGAATTTGCGGATAATGCGGCCAGTGTACTCGCCGTCAAAGCTGTCGCTGCTCATGACGCGGCCGCCCTGGTCGCGCCAAAGGTAGATGGAGGGAAGCATGCAGCTGTGCCAGAATGAATAAATCACGGGTCGTACAGAACGATCGCCAGCCGAGCCATCTTCCCAGGAAATGGAATAACGCAGCGTCGAAGCAAGCAGACGGATGGTGAAGTATCCAACCCATTCAATCAGAAAAAGTTGAATGCGCTGCCAGCGAGTGAAAGTCCGCCAGGGCTTGTCGGGTTGAGCCACGGGAGTATTGTAAAGCGGGTGACGCTCCGGCCGTTCTGTTACTAGCACTAGCGAAGCGACGGCGTTAGCAGGTAAGCGTGGTTCTCGCCGTTAATTGTGCCGTATCCGGTGATTTGACCGGAGTTGTTGATGGCATACGCCGTCGACAGAGTCCAGGCCAAGAGTAGAAATGCTCCGTCCGGGGCGCGAATTGAGTCAGAGCGTGTGCAGATAGGCTAGAAGATCGTCGACCTGCTGCTGCGACAGCACCTGACCAAACCCCGGCATTTTCTCGCGTCCGTAGCGAATAACATCAGTCATGCGGTCGTCGTTTGCCGGCATGCCGCTGGCGGGAAAGTAGGGCTTGCCAAAAATTCCCTTCAGGCCAGGACCTTTTTTGCCACGCGTGGAGTAAGGCTCATGGCAACGGTCGCAATAGTTGTCGTAAACCTTGCGTCCGGCGGCTTGCTGAGGGTTCAGCCCAAGTTGAGCGTCGGTCTTGCGAAGCTCAGCGTCACAGCCGAAAAGGACTGAGAGGACGGTCAGACTGAAAATGAAGACGAAGAAAGATTTCGTGCGTTCCATCAAGCTCCCGAGTCGCCGTACAATTACATCTTAGAGCAAAGCCATGGCAGTGAAGGTCAAGCGCATCTATGAGGAAGCACAGGACGTCGACGGGACGCGTGTTCTGGTGGACCGGTTATGGCCCCGCGGCGTCAGCAAAGAAAAGGCCGCGTTAGATGCATGGCTGCGCGAGCTGGCACCGTCGGACGAGTTGCGGCAATGGTTCCACTCCACTCCGAATGGATGGCTCCAATTTCGCAAGAGGTATCTGAAAGAATTGACGCGGCCAGAAGCGGCTGGCGAGTTGACGGAGCTTTACGATCTTGCGGGAAGGCGTAAACGGCTGACCCTGTTATTTGCTTCGAAAAATGAAGACCAGAACAATGCGACCGTGCTACGCGATTTGCTGGAAGGTATGAAGAAGCCTCCGACGGGAACGGGACCGGGAGCTGCCAGAGGAGCACGCGTGGCCAAAGTCCGCGCTATGCCTAAGCGCTAGAGTTCAGTTCTAGCCTGACGTTTTTCCGTATTCGGTGGTGTAGCGGAGCTTGATTTCTCCGCAAGTGCCCTGGTCGGGAGAATAGACGACGCAAGAATCGAATGGGCGCGAGTAGACGTGCAGGCTAACGGCACGTTTATCGAATTCGCGCGCGTTAACGACCCTATGCACTGGGTCATTGGGGTCCACAGCGCAGGGATGTGTAGGATTCATCTCGATGACGTCTGAACGGGTAAGATTACAGATGCCTTTTTCGATGTCCTGCGAAACCAGATGAAAATTTTCTACGTTCAGGCGTCCGATGGGGACGGCCATCCAACAATTTTGGTCTTTGTGATTGTGGACGGAACTGGCCTGCCCGACGTCCCAACAAATTGCCATCAATTCAAAAATTGAATTCTTATCGATGAGATTGCGGGTGTAGTGCTGGCGATCCCAAGTAAGGTAAGGCTCGATCGACTCCGGCGATACTGGCGAGTGCTTTAAGAATTCCAGAATTTGCCCGGTCGTGCGGAAGTCGGATTCGGAGAACTGGCGCAGTCCGATGACGAGATCGTCGACGTGAATTGTTTTGGAAAGAGTTGTGGTCATGGCTGGGGTCTCCCGGGCAATTCGCTCAGATTAATGGGTCTGAGCGGGTACTTCTACATATGCTGAATAAGTATGGGGTTGCGGCAGAGGTTGGCCATCGCGCGCCATGCCTTCTAAATGGAAGGCAATTGCATCGCGCATTTGGCTTTCGACTTCCTCGCGAGTTGCGCCAGTAGCGGCACAGCCGCCGAGATCGGGAGAATAGGCAGAGTACCCTGTATTGGTTTTTTCGACGACGATGAGATACCGGTTCATTGCTTTAACTCCGCTTGCTTCAGAATACTATTGAATGTGCCCGGGCCCAAGTCGTCATTGGGCTTGCCCGGTACGGTTACCAGCCCCGGCTTGGTCGGATGCTTGTACTGTCTATGGCTTCCACGGGTACGATCCAAGTACCATCCATCCTCTTGGAGCATTTTCAAGGCATTGCGCACTTTCATAATTGCCAGCCCCATCTACATGTTGATGGCCATTCCGTAAACGCTACTGGTGGCGTCGAGCATGGCTTCAGCCAGCGTGGGGTGGGCGTGGATGGTCCACATTAAATCTTCCACAGTGGCTTCGAGTTCCATGGCCGTGACGGCTTCAGCGATCAACTCAGTGGCCTGCGGGCCGATGATGTGGACGCCGAGAATCTCGCCGTGCTTCGCATCGGAGACGATTTTGATGAAGCCATCATGCTGGCCCACGATAGAAGCGCGTGAATTGGCGGTGAACGGGAATTTGCCGACTTTTACGTTGTAGCCTTCTTCCCGTGCTTTGGCTTCGGTGAGGCCGACACTGCCAATTTCAGGATGTGTATAAGTTGCTCCTGGAATGTGATTGGGGTTGATGGGTTTGCCGGGCTTGCCCGCGATCTTGCTGAGGGCGACCATCCCTTCCATGGAGCCGACGTGCGCCAGTTGCGGCGTGCCAAGCACGATGTCGCCGATGGCATAGATGCCCGGCTCAGAGGTATGCATCCAGGGATCCACTTTGATGAATCCGCGGTCGGGCTTGATGCTGGTTTTTTCTAGTCCAATGTTCTCGGTGCGCGGCTTGCGGCCGATAGCGATAAGAATTTTTTCGGCGTCAACTTTTTGCTGCTTGCCGTCAGCTGTGAAAGTGACAGAGACCCCCGATTTCGTTTTTTCGACTTTGTCCACCTTGGCGCTGGTGTGGAAGTTAATGCCGCGCTTGCGGAAAGCACGAGCGAGTTCTTTTGAGACATCTTCGTCTTCAACAGGAACGAGGCGCGGCAACATTTCGAGGATCGTGACTTCGCTGCCGAAAGATTTATAGATCGACGCGAATTCGACGCCGACGGCACCCGCACCGACGATGACCAGTGACTTGGGAATTTCCGCCAACTGGAGAATCTCGATGTTGGTGAGAATTTTGTCATCGGGTACAAGGCCGGGAATCATGCGGGCTTCTGAGCCGGTGGAAAGAATGATGTTCTTCGCTTTGATCTGAGTAGTCTTGCCATCAGAACCCTTCACATCCACCGTGAAGACGCCATTCTTTGCCGGGCCGGTCAGCGAGCCGAACCCTTTGATGGTTTCGACTTTGTTCTTCTTCATCAGGAATTCGAGGCCTTTGGCATGCTTGGCGACGATTTTGCCGCGGCGGTCTTGCACAGCAGCCCAGTTGAGCTTGCGCGAGTCCACGCCTTCAATGCCGTATTCTTTGGCGTCTTTCAGGTGGTCCCAGAGTTCGGCGTTGAACAGCAGCGCCTTGGTCGGAATGCAGCCGACGTGCAAGCAGGTGCCGCCGAGCAAAGGGTCTTTTTCGATGAGGGCGGTCTTCAGGCCATATTGGCCGGCGCGGATGGCTGCGGTGTACCCAGCTGGGCCGCTGCCGATAATAGCGACGTCATAAGTAGTTTCAGGCAATGGAGTGCTCCTCTTCGTTATAAAAACCTACATATAGATGATGGTGGGCAAACGTATGATTCTAGACGAATCGAGGCAGGGCCGGGAAATCCCTATCCCAGCAATCTCGCCGCTTCCTTCGCATAATAGGTCAGAATGATGCTCGCCCCGGCGCGTCGAATGGAAATTAATGACTCCATCATCACGCGCTCGCGTTCGATCCAGCCATTGCGGGCCGCAGCTTCGATCATGGCGTACTCGCCGGAGACCTGATAAGCCGCAAGCGGCAGGTCGAAGCGCTCGCGGGCCGCGGCGATGACGTCGAGATAGGGCAGCGCGGGCTTAACCATAATCATGTCCGCGCCTTCTTCCACGTCTAGGGCGATTTCGCGCAGCGCTTCGTGGAGGTTGGCTCCATCCATTTGATAAGAACGGCGGTCGCCGAACTGCGGCGTGGAATCGGCGGCCTCGCGGAATGGGCCATAGAATCCCGAAGCGAATTTCGCAGCGTAGGAAAGAATGGGTGTATCGGTCAGATCAGCGGTATCAAGCGCTCTGCGGATCGCGGCGACACGGCCATCCATCATGTCAGAGGGAGCAACGATGTCCACTCCGGCTCGTGCGAGAGAGACGGCGGTACGGGCGAGAATGTCGAGCGATGCGTCGTTGTCAATTTCAAACGTGGTCGAAACCGGAGGCGCCGCTGCTGCGCCCAAAGAATGTGTGCCAGTTTCGCGAACGACTCCGCAATGGCCGTGCGACATGTACTCACAGAGGCAGACATCGCCGATGACGAGAAGATCAGGAACTTCGCGTTTGATAGCACGTGTCGCTTGCTGCACGATGCCGTCAGCCGACCAGGCACCGGTGGCGACTTCGTCTTTTTTTTCAGGTAAACCAAAGAGAATAACCGCCGGAATGCCGAGAGCGTGAGTTTCGCGAGCTTCTTTAACGGCTTCGTCCACGGAAAGATTGAACACCCTGGGCATGGAACGTACTTCTTTGCGCACACCTTTGCCGGAGCAGATAAAAAGGGGATAGACGAAAGATTCAGGGGTTAGGCGAGTTTCGCGGACCAACGAACGCAAGGTCTCGTTGCGGCGAAGACGGCGAAGGCGCGTGATAGGGAACGCCATGTCCTGATTTTATCGCCGCTCAACCACATTGTCATTCTGAGCCGTTCGGAGCGAAGCGAGAACGTGCGAGAGCCTGCGCTGAGCAAGGGTTAGCGCGCCGAAGGGAATCTGCTTTTCGGAGGGCGGCTGTCCCACATGATTCTTATTACTATACGATTGAAGCGATGACCTCCTGGCTCACCCA
>JBEKTR010000102.1:0-11831 GCA_049515835.1 Terriglobales bacterium | reverse complement strand
TGACAGTGCGAACCCCGGAATACCGCGAAGACGAACCAGATACCGGCGTTTGCTGCTCGGCGAGCCGGGAGCCGCTTTCCGACTCGATCATTACAGGCGCGCCGCTCGCAACCCTGCCTCGTCCCGTCTCGCTGTCGCGTTTCAGCCGATGGAGATCTGCGCGCATGTCGGCGGCGTGCTGGTAACGCAACTCGCGATCTTTTTCCAACGCTTTGCCAATGATCGGCTCAAGGCCGGCTGCGACATGGGGATTCAAAGAAGAAACCGCCACAGGTTCCTGATGCAGGATGGCTCCGCAGATTTCTCCTGAAGTCGAACCTTCAAACGCCAGCCTGCTGGTTGCCATCTCGTAGAGGACGGCGCCGAAAGAAAAAAGATCCGTGCGGGCGTCTAATTCTTTGGCCCGCACTTGCTCCGGTGACATATACGCCACCGTGCCCAGCATCACGCCGGCGCTGGTCAACTGGTCGGACGTGACCTCGGTTAAAGTATTCGCGCTCGATGAGCCACTAACGGTTGCGGCCTTCGCTAACCCGAAGTCCAGAATTTTCGCGTGACCTCGTTTGGTGACGAAAATGTTTGCCGGCTTGATGTCGCGGTGAATAATGCCGGTGGCGTGCGCAGCGTCAAGCGCGTCGGCGATTTCGATCGCTAGCGGAAGAATCATCTCGAGTTCCAGCGGGCGATGGCCGATTTTGTGCTTCAACGTCACGCCTTCCAGATACTCCATGGCAATGAAAGCTTGGCCGTCGTGATCATCAATTTCGTAGATGGTGCAGATGTTGGGATGATTCAACGCCGACGCCGACTGCGCTTCACGCTCGAAACGGGCGAGAGTCTGCGGGTCTTTCGCAACGTCGTCGGGTAAGAACTTGAGCGCAACGAAGCGGCGGAGCTTCAGGTCCTCAGCTTTGTACACCACACCCATACCGCCGCCGCCAAGCTTTTCGACGATGCGGTAGTGGGAGATGGTCTGGTCGATCATTCGGGTGCAATGTTAAGACCTGAGTTAAGGCAAGTCAATGCAAGGAGGGGAGGTTGGGTGTAATGCGCGGTGTACGTTATTGAAAGCAGCCTTTGTATTCAGCTGCCCAGGTTGGCCAAAGTACGGCGAACCTCGGGCACCAGGACCATTTTTCCTCGACCGATTTTTTCTTCCACGTCAAGAAACTGAGGGTGCCCGATCCTTGCGCTTTTAGCAAGGGTGGGAGAGACAGGCTCGTACGACAAATGTCTCCATCGTATAAATAAGCAGCGCTCTTAATGGATGAACCCGAACGATCCTGAAGTCAGCGGTACCTGCCCTTCGCAAAACCAGCGAAGAACTGGGGCACCCACTTCCGTAGTACGTTCGTCGGATCAAAGACTGAGCTACCCGCCAGCCCGCAATAGCTAGCGCCATTTCTCGCATCGTTTGTATATATACATAACATACGTACTGGTACGTATTATTGATATAACGCCGCGCGGGAAGATTTACGAAAACTCATAACGCCATCAGACCTGCCTACTGTTACCCATATATCCACGCAAACCCCGCGCGGACGGCTCCTGAGAGAAATCCCGCGCCAGCCCTCGTCTTTTGTTAGCGTTGTATCCCATTTTAGGAAGTCCACATCGTTTGTTTGATCTTCTCCCATCTGTGGACATCAGCGTGCACGATCTGGCCATGCGTCTAGAGACGGCAGCCTCTATCTAGCCGGCCGCGTGTATCCAGGACTGTGAAGCGGGGATGGCAGCAACGATGTCTTCCGTCTCCAAGTCAATAACAGAACAAGCAGACACTGGCCGCTGCTTCGAAGGAATTTTCAGGATGACTAATCAATCTCAAATCAACCCAGGAGGAGTTATGGATCGTCTGCAGCTTTGGAAAGTCGTAGGTGTCGTATTTCTTGCTTGTGGTTTCGCAAGCGCCCAGCACATCACTACATTTAGCGCCCCGGGCGCGGGCACGGGCGCGGGCCAGGGCACTGGTGGCTTTGGCATCAACCCGCAGGGCGCCATCGTGGGATCTTACCTTGACGACGGCAACGTCTTTCACGGGTACCAGTGCGTTTCCGGGTGTGGTTCGCTCAAGACCTTCACCACGTTCAATGCGCCGGGCGCAGGGACCGCCGCAAACCAGGGCACAATAACGTTCAGCATTAATGTGTTCGGAGCGACTGTGGGGTACTACGTTGACGCAAACGGTGTGGCGCACGGCTTCTTGACTGCTGCCCCATTCAAGAAGTTCACCACTTTGAACGATCCCGACGCCGGACAAGGCTCTGGCCAGGGGACTTTCGCCGGCAACGTCAACGCATCTGGCGAGATCGCGGGATATTACGTTGATGGAAATAACGTATCTCACGGCTTTGTGACCACTCCGCCTTACCGCACCTTCGTCTCATTCGATCCGGAAGGTTCGTTAAACACCTTTACGGCGGTGGCGAGCGCCCTGAGCGATGAGGGCGAGGTCGCGGGAACCTATCTTGACGCGAGCGGCGCGTTTCACGGTTACGTGCGCACCGCAAACGGCACCATTACCGAATACAACGCCAGTGGCGCTGGCACGGGCTCGGGCCAGGGTACCGAAGGCTCAAGCATCAGCGACCTGGGAGCGACTACGGGAAACTACATTGACTCGGACGGCGTGAATCACGGCTTCGTGCGCGAGAGGTCTGGCATCGTCATCAGCTTCGATGTTTCCGAGGCGGGAACCGGCGCTGGTCAGGGAACCATAGCCGAGGGCATCGACTTTCTTGGAGGAATCACCGGCCAGTATGTTGACTCAGACGGCGTGAATCACGGGTTCGTGCGGGGCCCGTTCGGCGCCATCACGACCTTTGACGCACCGGGAGCAGGAACGGGCGCCGGCCAGGGAACCCTTCCGAACACTCCCAATCTGTTTGGGGTGATCACGGGCCAGTACATTGACACAAACAACGTGCATTTCGGATTCATAAGGAACCCGTAAGCCGCGTTGAGGCAAAAGGGAAGCTTTAGCGGGGAGGGCATGTAGCCCTCCCTTTTCTTCCGCTCGACACATCCTCGACTGAGGAGGCATACTCATTGGTATGTCCGGTAGTAGAAAACAATCGCAACGCAGCCTAGCGGCTTCGCGCAACGCAGAGGATACACGCGGGCTCCTGCTGGAGGCGGCCTTCCAGGAGATGTACCGCTCGGGTTTTCGGAGTGCGGATCTGGATATCATCCTGGCGGCAGCTGGCGTCACCAAGGGCGCGTTGTACTACCACTTCGACGACAAGGAAGCCCTCGGCCACGCGGTGGTGGACGAAGTGATGACGGGCAACCTGCATCGGAAGTGGGTGCAGCCTCTACAGAAGGCCAAAATCAAAGATCCCCTCGACGTTCTGATCAGTATTTTTCAGTCAGAATCGGTAAAGAAAGAAGACGTGCGTCGAGGCTGCCCTTTGCTTAACCTGTCGCAGGAGATGTCAGGCGTTGATGAGGGCTTCCGCAGAAGAACGGCAAGAATTTTTAAAAATTGGCGCGACGCCGTGGCGGAAGCATTGCGGGAAGGACAGAAACGCGGCTTGGTGCGGAATGAGATTGACGCGAATGAAACGGCAACGTTTCTGATTGCGGCGTTTGAGGGCTACGTTGCTTTGGGCAAGAATTTCCAGGACCCAGGAATGATGAAGTCCGCCAAGAAGAGGGTCAGCGATCACATCGAATCGTTGCGCCCGACCAGGCGCAGCCGCACGAAGAATCGCCGTTTTAGGCATTGAACTTGGGCGGATCGCTTCTACGATCAAAGACTCATGGACGGATGGGAGTGGTTCCTTTGGCGCCTTTTCCTTCCTGTTTAGAAACTGAGGGTGCCCGCCGGCATAGGGGCTTCGGCTTTTCAAGGCCGGGCCACCCGCCACGGCAGATTGCGCATGATTTTGGGGCGAAAGAACATTGCGCCTCAGGTTCATGCGAGTACGATTTTGCGTATGGCTTCGACTTGAGGGCAGTGGGACGCTGGGACTTTTGCGCCGAACCGAATGGGATTACGCCGCTTTACGTCCTTGGTCTCTTCGGGCGTACGTGAGCACGAAAGACGGGCGAGTAACTGGCTTGGGGTTTGACTGCCTTCTGGGCCGAGGCCGCGAGTGGTTGTGGAATCAAGGCCCGTTCCCTGGGAGCATGTGGGGCTGGGTCGATACGCCCAGCGGTTGGCTGATGAACAGCAATCTGCGCGCGCGCAGGCTGTGAATACGGGGCATCAAATTGAGCCTGGCAGAGACGGCCTGATCGTAACGACGCCCTCCCTGGATATTCCGGGGGGTGGTCAAGCGCTCAATGTATATCTATCGCCGGATGCGCCCCGGGAGGGAAGAAGGATTGCTTTCGACTTAAATCTGCGCTGTGCAACGTCTTTGATGGCGTGTACAGAACTGCGCCAGCTTGCGCCTTCCGCCTGGCGCGCCCAGGTCGACTATATTGAGTCGAATGGATGGGCTACGGGATACGATTGGCCTGAAAAGACAGAGCCCACGCGCTGATTTGCTGGGGGACAAAGCTAAGTGGCGACTGCTCAGAAAATCTTCTGTTCATGATGGATGAACACGGGCGTTGTGCAAAATAGAATGCTTTGGCTACGGCATGTCTACGAGACCATTGCGGATCGCATAAACCACAAGCTCTGAAGCCTTTCGCACGCCCAGCACACTCATAATCCTGTAACGGTGGGCTCCGACAGTATTGGCGCTCAGATTGAGTAGATTCGCGATTTCCGTATTGGACTTGCCATCGACGATCAACCGCAGAATCTGTGTCTCACGTGCGGTGAGGTCGCGATGTCTCCTTCTGTCCCCGACGTCTGGCGGAACATGGCGTTCAAACAAAAACTCTCCCGCAGCCACGCGCCTGATTGCCGAACCCAGATCCAAATCTATGGCATTTTTAAGAATAAATCCTCGTGCCCCTGCATTGGCAGCCTGTTGAATCAAGCTGTCTTCCGAATGCATGCTTAGCATCAGGACTAAAGTTCCGGGACATGCTTCAACGATCTTTTTCGTGGCAGTCAAACCGTTCATGATTGGCATCGCACAGTCCATGAGCACAACTTTGGGCTTGAGATCGATCGCCATGCGGATTGCGGCAACGCCGTCGCCAGCTTCTCCTACAACAGTTATGTGAGCCTCATCGTCGAGAATGCGCCGAAAACCCCGCCGAACCAGAACATGATCATCTACGAGTAATACTGCGGTCTTTTCGGTGAGCGATGTCGAACTGCTTGCTGCCTTCATACGATCGAACATCGTGCCTAATCAATTCAACCCGGATACTTCCAGGGGTGGTTACGGCGTGAGTGGAGTGAGGTGAATGAGCCGAAGTAAGGTCTGGATGAAGGCTACTGGTTGGAAGAAGCGAAGGGCAATAATTGATTTGCATTAACGTGTTTCAGTTAATGTGTTTGCCATATGGTGTAAGGCTTACAGGAATACATAGAATCCCGCCTAAAGTTGTTTGCCCACTCAAAGTAGTAAGGCCCGGAGGTACTCGCACTGCTCAAGACACTGACCAGTTTGGGATTGCTAGTGGCTTGTGCTTTTGCGCAAGGCCAATCTTCGCCGAATGACCGGCACGACGAAATCAGCCTGCGGATTATCGTGGTGAGTTCTCCGGATAAAGCGCAGCGCATCTTCGATCAGTTGCAGAAAGGCGCGGACTTCGCAGCATTAGCAAAGCAAGAATCCATTGATGCCACGGCCGATGATGGCGGCGCCATGGGGAAGCTAAGTGCCTCCTCGTTGAGGCCCGAGTTGAGGGCAGCTTTGGAAGGAGTCGGAATCGGAGAGATTAGTCCAGTGGTCCGGGTCCCCCTCGGATATGCCGTCCTGCAAATCGTCAACGAAGCCGCGGGAGCAAACCCCGCCAGCACTCAAGGCATAGCTTCGACCGGGAGCGTGAAGTACACCTTCAATGTTAGCGGTTTGGGGGAAGCGGAATTAGGTCTATCCAAGTTCACCAAGCCGGCCGCCTGGAACCAGGACCCGCGCGAAATTTGTGAAATCCGCAAACAATCACTGGCCGTGGAAAAAGAAACACTGGAGAAATTTCTGTCTCCGGCAAATGAAAGTGTGCGTTCCTCGTATGCGCCGATTGATGTGTTGAATGCACACTTTTCCCTGGGAGAAGTTGATTCCTACACAGGAAACATGGCTGACGCTGTTGAGCAATACCAGGCGGCGAACCAGATTGCCTTGGCTGACGTCCCAACGGCGGTGCTTCAGATGAATGAGGCTGTCGGCCTCGCTTATCTCCACATGTCCGAAATGGAAAATGACGTATATCGTGACCCTGGCGATCGATGTCTTTTGCCCATGCCGCCCGGAATGGCCTATGCAAAGACCGGTGATTCCGAGAAGGCTGTGGAGTACTTCTCGAAATATCTCGAACAAAAGCCTGACGAACTCGAGGTGAAGTGGCTTCTTAATCTCGCCTATATGACGCTGGGCGAGTATCCGGAAAAGGTTCCGCAAAAGTACCTAATACAGCCATCGGTTTTTGCGTCGTCTGAGGATGTGGGACGTTTCCGCGATGTTGCTGCCCAAGCCGGACTGAATTCCTTCTCGACCGCGGGGGGAGTCATCGTGGACGACTTCGAAAACAACGGTCGTTTTGATGTGGTGACTTCTAACTTTGATAGTTGCGCGCCTCTGCATTTTTTTCATAACAACGGAGACGGAACGTTTACGGAGCAGGCCACGAAAGCCGGTCTTGCGGATCAATTAGGCGGGCTGAACATCCTGCAAGCCGATTACAACAACGACGGCTGTATGGACATTCTAGTTCTGCGCGGCGCTTGGGAAGTGGCACAGCGCAAATCGCTGCTACGCAACAATTGCGATGGCACATTCACCGACGTGACGTCGGCAAGCGGCCTCTCGATGCCAACGAGCACACAGGCTGCCGTTTGGGTTGACATCAATAATGACGGGTTGCTTGATCTGTTTGTGGGCAACGAGGACCGGCCCGCGCAACTCTTCCTCAATAAAGGGAATGGCACGTTCGAAGACATCTCTGATTCGGCCGACATTAACCAGATGATGTTCAGCAAAGGCGTGGCGGCTGCTGACTATGACAACGACGGGTACCAAGACCTCTACGTCTCAAACCTGAACGGCCCCAACTTTCTTTATCACAACAATCACGACAACACTTTCACAGAGGTCGGGGTGCAGGCGGGTGTGGCAGGCACAGGCCACGGTTTTGCCACCTGGTTCTTCGATTATGACAACGATGGCTGGCCTGATCTGTTCGTGACCAGCTATTTCGTCTCTGTGGATGAAACCGCGCGCACCTACCTCGGGCTTCCTCATAACGCGACAACGTTAAAACTTTACAAGAACATGAGGGATGGCACTTTCCGCGACATCACCACAGAAGTTGGCTTGGATAAAGTATTCATGCCCATGGGCGCGAATTTTGGCGACATCGATAACGACGGCTTTCTTGATATCTATTTAGGAACTGGAAACCCCTCGTACGGATCGCTGGTCCCCAACGTTCTACTGCGCAATCATGACGGCAAGTACTTCGTGGATATCACCGCGTCCTCGGGTACCGGCGAGTTACACAAAGGCCATGGCATTGCCTTTGCCGACATGGACAATCGGGGCTATGAGGACATCATTGCCGAGATTGGTGGAGCGACGCCCGGCGATAGTCATGCACTCCGTCTATTCGAGAACCCCGGGAATGGAAACGACTGGATCGGACTGAAGCTAGTGGGAGTAAAAACCAACCGCGGGGCAATCGGGACCCGCATCAAGCTGACGGTCGAGAACCAAGGGCAGGGTACACGCTCGATCTATCGTACGGTCGGAAGCGGAGGATCGTTTGGCGCGTCTCCGCTTGAGCAACATATCGGATTGGGTAAGGATGCTCGAATCGTCGATCTCGAAATCTGGTGGCCGACCAGCAACACGCGGCAGCACTTTGCCAACGTCGCGAAGAACCAAGTTATGCAAATTAAGGAGTTTGCGCAGGACTATACGAAGTTGGACCGGCAACCCTACCGGTTGGGAGGAGCAGGGCGAGACACTGTGGCGGTTGCCCCGCAGTCTGAAGCGAATTCTGCAAAGAGCCGGTGAGTAGTTTTTAGGGAGAAAAGGACTAAGTTTATGAAACGTTTGGCGATATTCGTGGTATGGCTGCTGGCAAGTGCAGGTTGCTCCTGGGCGGACCAGCGCTATCCTGCGACAGGAATGCTGTTGAAGGTCGAGCCATCCCATGGATCCTTTGTCGTCTCCTGCCAGAACATTCCCGGCTACATGGATGCGATGGTCATGCCATTCCGGGTTCGCGAGGGTAAAGAACTCGAAGGCTTGGTACCGGGTGTCACAGTAGACTTCACCTTGGTGGTGGAAAAGGAGTCAAGCTACGCCGAACATCTCAAAGTGCGCCCTTACGAAAGCGTAGAGCAAGATCCGCTGACGGCACGACGATTAAGGCTATTGAACGAACTATCCCATCCGTCCTCGAATTCCACAAAAGCGCTTTCCATTGGACAGACAGTTCCAAATTTCACTCTGAACGACCAGAATCGCCATAAAGTCGCCCTCTCGCGGTTCAGGGGGAAGGTCGTGGTCGTGAATTTCATTTACACAAGCTGTGCGCTGCCCAACTTCTGCTTCCGTAATTCCAATACCTTTGGCGTGCTCCAGAAGCGCTTCAAAGAGCGAATGGGGCGAGATCTAGTGTTGCTCACCGTTTCTTTCGATCCGCAACGGGATCAACCCGATGTTCTTGCGCGTTATGCCAAGACGTGGAAAGCGAATCCGGCAACGTGGCATTTTCTCACCGGACCCGTGCCTGATGTTCAGCGCGTAAGCAATATGTTTGGAATGGACTATTTTCCCGACGAAGGGCTCATGGACCATTCTTTGCATACGGCAATTATCAACAGGCAGGGCAGGCTAGCTGCCAACATCGAAGGTAATCAGTTCACTGCGGACCAGTTGGGTGATCTAGTGAAGACTCTCCTGGAAAGCTCGACGCGCGCATCGGGCACTATTACGGCGCAACTGGATCGATAGCTTGCACGCAGTTGAGGACCAAAATCGCCTTCATAATCGGTTTATGATCGTCTCGCGTTAGCCTCGCCGCGACCGAGCCCCGCCTGGCCGGACAGGTGTAGACCCTACACGAACCATTTATTCCACAGCGTTCTTGGCGATCACTTCCTTGTACCATTCGGCGCTGAGCTTCGGCGTGCGGACCTGGGTTTTGAAATCCACGTAGTGCAGGCCGAAGCGTTTGCTGTATCCATCTGCCCATTCGAAGTTGTCGAGCAGGCTCCAGAGGAAATATCCCTTGATGGGGTAGCCTTCGCTGGCGGCGCGATGCAGATGCGTAAGGTGATTACGCACATACATGACGCGGTCGGTGTCTTCGATGCGGCCGTCGGCGGTGAGCACGTCGTCGGATGAGGTGCCGTTCTCGGTGATGTAAAGCACCTTGGGGTTCCAGATCTCGCTGATGTTGCGCACCGCCCAGTAGAGAACCTCAGGCCCGATGAACAGCCAGTTCGCCGAAGCCATGCGCGGAAATGAGGTGGGGCGGGGCACGACTTTGTAGCCGGCAGGGGAAGAATCGGCCTCGACGTACCCCGGTGTGTAGGAGTTGATGCCGACGAAATCGAGCGGGCTGCCGATGATTTTCATGTCCCCAGGTTCGACCTTGGGCGCGTTCGCGCCTTCGCGCTGGAGATAGCCTTCGGTGTATTTGCCTTCGAGCACTGCGGTTAAGAACGGTGCATTCTCTTCGCGTTGCGCGAGTTGTGAGGCTTTGATCTGCTCTGCGTCTTCGATGACAGGGACAAAAACTTTTGTGTTTTCGGCGAGGCCGACCTGCGTGCCAGCTTTTGCGTTGGCGCGAATCGCTTGCACGCCGAGCCCATGCGCCAGCACAGCATTGTGGCGGATTTGATTGACTTGCCCATTGGGCAATTTCAGGCCAGGCGCGAAGCGGCCTTCCTGATAGCCGAGGTTCGTCCAGCACTCGAATTCGTTGATGGTGAAGAAGTGACTGACGCGATCGGAGAGATGCTTGGCCACATAGCCCGCATAGTCGGCGTAGGCTTTCGAAGTGTCACGGTTCTGCCAGCCGCCGGGGAGGGCTTGCGGCAAGTCCCAATGAAATAGCGTGACGTAAGGAGTGATATTGTTCTGGAGCAGTTCGTCGAGAACGCGATTGTAGTAATCGAGGCCCTTGGGATTGGGTGCGCCGCTTCCGTCGGGAAATACGCGCGGCCACGCGATGGAGAAGCGATAAACGCTCACGCCGAGATTCTTGAGGAGCTGAATGTCTTCTTTGTAGAGATGGTAAGAGTCGTCGGCCACGTCGCCGGTGTCGCCTTGGAAAGTCTTGCCCGGAGTGTGCGAGAAGGTGTCCCAAATGGATGGCTTACGCCCATCTTCGGCGACTGCGCCTTCGATCTGATAGGACGCGGTGGCGCATCCCCAGAGAAAGCCTTTTGGAAATTCGAGCAGCTTAGGCTTGCCTACTGCGGCGAGAGCTTTTTGCCACGGGAGCGTGCTGGTGACGGCGGCTGCGGCGGTAGTCGTGGCGAGAGTTTTTCCAAATTGGCGACGGGTGAAGTTTTTCATGACGTTAGAAGATTACCACCAAGCCGGGATAGCGGAGCTTCGCTCCGCCGGACAGCCGAGGGCGGCTGTCCCCACATGAGTATTGCAAACCGATAAGTCTGGCCCGAGGTCATGCTTTGCTCTTTCCTATCGTTTCATTTCTAATGCTTGACTTATGCGAACCTTTGGGGCATTTCTCATACTCACGACTTTTCTACTTCCCACTTATGCCCAGACTTCGGACGCCAGCGCGCGCATCATCAACGAAGCGCTGAAGACCTCGCCCATCGGCGAGAATCTGCAACGGCTGACGGATCAAATCGGCGGGCGCGTGCCGGGAACGCCTGCGATGACGAAAGCGATCGCGTGGGGCGTGGATGCGTTCAAGGCTGCAGGAGCCGATAGCGTTCACACAGAAGAATTCACCATTCAGGCTTCGTGGGCGGAAGGTGCTACGAAAATGGAAGTGGTCGCGCCTGAACGATTTGCTTTGCGTGTGAACTCGATCGCGTGGGCGCCCGCGCTGGCACCGCAGAGCCATATTCCGATTGTTGACGTAGGCGATGGTTCGACGACGGCATTCGCGAAGGGTTCAGGGCTGGCTGGGGCGATTTTGCTGGTGCACTCCGAAGAGATGAAAACATGGGACGATCTCTTCGCCGAATATGCCCGCGCGCCGGGCATCATTGATCGCGCTTTGCAGGCGAAGGCGCTGGCAATTGCTTTTCAATCGACGCGGCCACACGATTTGATGTACCGGCATACGAATGCGGTGAATGGCGAGATTGACCGCATCCCCATGGTGCTGGTTGCGCGCGAAGATGCAGCACGCGCTGCGCGGCTGCTGGCATCTGGACAGAAGCTTTACGCCGATCTTTCGATTCCCAACCACGTGGGCGGCCCAATTAAAGCGGCCAATGTGGTCGCGGAAATTAAGGGCAACGAAAAGCCGGACGAGTTCGTCATCCTCGGCGCGCATCTTGATTCGTGGGAGCTGGGGACTGGCGCGCTCGATAATGGATGCAATGCGGCGCTAGTGATTGACTCGCTGCGAGCGATCAAAGCCTCCGGGTTGACGCCGCGCCGCACGATTCGCTTTATTTTGTTCGCGGGCGAAGAAGAGGGCATGACGGGATCGTTTTCGTATGTTCGCGCCCATCGGGCGGAGCTCGACAAGGCGGCGGGCGTGGTCATTTTTGATTCTGGCATCGGGCGCGTCTCAGGGTTCTCGGTTGGAGGGCGGAA
>JBEKTR010000101.1:0-14364 GCA_049515835.1 Terriglobales bacterium | reverse complement strand
GTGCCTGGCGCAGCGAATGGAGCGGCCGGAGCCTCGGCGAAGAACACGACTACGGGTGTGAAACCCAGCGTGATTAAATCCAATGCAGTTAACCCAGACAGTGCGACGCAAACGGAAAGCGCGAAAGCGGGCGCGGCGAAAACCGCGACGAGACCCGTGAACGGCACTCCGGATGCACCCGCGACAACGGCGCCATCCACGGACACGCCGCCTGCGGGAGAGCCACCGCAATAGCGTGCCCATCACATACACATCGAAAGAGCAGATTGAAGTTTACCGGTTCAGCATTCCGGTAACGATTCTCGCGCCCTTGCTGGCGCTGTTTTTGCAGGCATTTCTTCCGCTGCGAATGCCGTGGTTTGGACTGCTGGATTTGCCACTGCTGATGGTGATTTTTTTCGCGGTGGCGAGGCGCAATCCAGTGACGGGGTTATTAACGGGTGCGGCGATCGGGCTGTTGCAGGATTCGCTCACGCACCAGCCGCTTGGACTTTACGGGATTGCGAATACAGTGGTGGGATACGGAGCTTCTTCACTGGGCGTGAAGCTCGATGTCGAAAATGCCGGATCGCGATTTCTGGTAACGATCTTCTTTTTTGCGTTGCACGAGGTGGTTTATTTTTCAGTCGCGCGTGGAATGGTGAGGCTGAATTTACATTGGAACCTGGCGCATGAGATTGGATCCGCGGTGGTGAATGCGTTTGTGGCTGTGCTGTTGTTTCACCTGATGGACAGATTCAAGCAACGAACGTAGCGCATACCGGTTACATCCCAAGCGTGGAACTCGCACCGAACAGCCCTTGCTGGGCAAAGGTTTCTTAGATAAAGTCCTGCGGTCGAAGTTTCCCAAACTTCGAGTTAACGTCAAAACAAAAAAGCCGCCCCGCGCATGCGATAACTTCGAGTGCTGGGGCGGTTGTGTTGGTGGCGTTCTTCTCCGATGAACGCTCCGTAAGCGTAGGCAGGGAGGAGGATCAAAGAAGAAGCGGGAAGGACATAATTAGGGAAGGATGCCGAAGACCGTCCCGCAGCCGCCAGGACTACTGCATTTTCCGCCGGATGCACTGGTTCCGTACACGGCACCCCCCTTACCAAAAATCAGGCCAGCTGCCGGGCCGCACGGTCCGTTTTGTCCGGTAAAGAAGTCTAATTCGGCTTCATTCCAGTTACCGTTATTATTCTGCATTCGGAAGGTGCACCCGCAGGTTTTTCCTATCGTGGTGCCGTATAAATTGCCAGAACGATCCGAAACCAAGCCGCCATAAGGCATGGCAGTACGACCCTCGCCGAAGGCATAAAGTATAGATTCGATCCAGACGCCATTTCCCGCGGGCGATAATTCAAAAACGGTGCCGTCGCCGTTTCCTGTCGTGCCATACAAATTGCCAGAACTGTCAAAGATAACGCCGCCTCTTGGCCCACCACTACTCGTGAAGGAATATAAAGTAGACAGAGTCCACTGCCCACCTTGCAATATTGGCGGCATCACTTCAAATACCGTCCCAAGTTGGTTTGCGCCGCCCGTACTTGTCGTACCGTAGAGGTTTCCAGCTTGATCGAATGTCAGCCCAGCAAGGGGAACCGCACCGTCTACACCGGTATCAAACTGATAAAGTATCGTCTCTGTCCAGTTTTGAGAACCGTTCGGTGTTAGCTCAAATACAATTCCGTCTCCGTCTAAAAATCCGCAACTGGATGGACAGCCCGCACTGAGTTCAGTAGTTCCGTACAAATTACCCGATGAGTCAAAAATCAAGTTAGCGACCGGATAAGCCCCATCCCAGTTTTGCCCGGTGAAGCCATGAATTACAGTTTCCGCCCATGATCCACCCGAATTCGGCGATAGCTCAAAGACGACGCCACAGCCGAGGTCAGTTTGGCCAGCTACGCACAAGCCATCAAAAATACCGCCGATCTGAGTCGTGCCATAGAGGTTTCCCTGATCGTCTAAAACTAGCCCCGCCTCTGGATACGCTCCGTCCGCACTTCCTGTAAATCTATAGAGAACATTTTCTTTCCATACACCGTTGGGAGACTTTGGCGCTACCAGCTCGAAAACGATCCCACAACCAATGCCACCGCAGTACTCGGTACTTCCGCCTTCGACGGTTGTCCCATACAGGTTGCCAGCCGCGTCAGCAACAAGATTCGCCAACGGTTCGTAGCCGTCGGTTCCACCGGTGAAGCTATGAAGTACTTGCAGCTTTGGGACAGCTGCGTAAGCGCTAACTGACGACGTAACGATCATCCAAACTGCGAGCCGCCGAAGTAAGTTGAGTTTCATGGCGAATTCCTTTGTGAGGCCTATCCACGATAGCTCTATTGGGGGCAAAGGAGAACAGAAAAAACGGATGGAGACTTTCGGCCTACAAGGGGGCGGGCTGACCAGAAAAGCAGATTCCTCACCGCTAAAGCGGATTCGGAATGACAAAGGGGGATGGGTGCGGTGATTGACAAAGGGGGATGGGTGCGGTGATGGTACGCGCGAGATCCCTCGCCCCGCTGGAGAAAACGCGGGCGCTTCGGGATGACATGGGTCTCTTGTTGGGTGCCGACGTCCAAAAGCAGATTCCTACGCGCGTTCTCGCTTCGTTACGAACGGCTCGGAATGACAAGGTGGTGGGTGGTGTGTGAGAGTGCGAAAGCGACCAAGCCGTGCCAGCTTATCTAGAGGAAAATGCATAGGTCCCTCGTTGGGATTTGTTCGCGGAGCGAACAAATCCGCTGCCTCAGGATGACAAGCGCTTCGGTTGGGAGTTGTCGAGCTGCGCTCGATCAGGCAGGTGAGGACATCCTTCGACTTCGCTTGGGGCGGTTCTCGCCCCGCTGGAGAAAACACGGGGACTTCGGGATGCCAAGGTGATCTTTTGTTGCGTGCCGATGCCCCAAAAGCAGATTCCTACGCGCGTTCTCGCTACGCTCCGAACGGCTCGGAATGACAAGGTGGCGGGAACAAACAGCAGGCCCCTCGACTTGGTGATTTTCGCGAGCGAAAATCACGCAGCGCTCGGGATGACAAGGTATAAGGGAAATCAAGTCACAAAAAAATCAGGGAGTGCGGTTGCCCGCACTCCCCTTTTATTTGCAGTCGCCCTCAGGCGAGCTACTGTTTCGGTGCAGCCTTGGGAGCGGCTTTGCGCTTCTTAGCTGTATTGGCCTTCATGTCCGCTTCGCGGCCACCGATCAGACTGAGTGAATCGGCTGCGTTGAAGGGGAACTGCTTGACCGAGGTTTGGCCGGTGGTGCTGAGCGTGATGTCCACACGTCGGTTGCTGGCCCAAACGATAACTTTCTCGTTCTTCATGATGCGGGTCCGCTCTTCGGGCGAGAGATCAGGGTTGTTGTCAACCATGTCTTTCACCTGTTCCGGAGTGAGGTTGTCTTCCTTGCCCAGCGCCTGCGTTTGGATGGAATCCGCAGGAACGCCGTGCTCGACGAGGAAGCTCTTCACGCGAGTAACGCGGCGTTCCGAGAGAGCCTTGTTGAACTCGACGGTACCGCGCTGATCGGCGTGACCTTGGAGAGTGAGATGAGCATCCGGCTTGAATCCAAGATAGGTCTTGAAATCATCAGCCAGTTTGGTCAGGGTCATTTCCTGGCTGGCGACGAGGCCACCAGTGGGGTTCTGCGGCGTCGGCTTCGCGGTAGCGAAGTAGATGCTGTGCAGAGACAGGCGATGTTCGAGTTCCGCAGGCGGTTGTGGCGGAGCTTCGATATTGAACTGAGTCGAAGCTTGTGCCGAAAGGCCACGGGAGTCGGTACAGGTTGCGCCGACAGTGATGGCACCGGGGGCTGCTCCCGCGGTGTTTTCGGTTGCGCTGCTGCCGCTGCCGGAGATGGTACCACCGGAAGCAGTCCAGCTATTCACATTGACCGGTACGCCATCAGGGCTGGTGCAGGTGCAAGTGACGGTCACAGAACCACCCGCTTGGAGCGAAGTTGGATTCGCCGAGCAAGACATGGTCGGCGGATTCTTCGGCGGCTCTTTCACGGTGTAGGTGGCAGAGCAAGTGGTGGGCGGGGCTTTCTTCAACTTCGGATCGGTGATGGTCGAAGTGACGGTGTAGGTTCCGCCGGCCACGCCATTGGTATCAATGCTGGCAGTGTTGTTGTTGCCGGTGACTTTGCCGCCGGTGCCAGTCCAAGCATAGTTCAGAGTGTGCTTGGGGTTAAAGTTCGAAGCGGTGGTCGTTGCGGTAATCGGTTCGCCGACCATAACTTCAGAGGGTTGAACCGAGCAGGCCGCAGAAGGCGTGGTCGCCGGCGGATAGCCGAAGTTCCACAGAATACCGGTGCGAAGCCGGAGGCCTTCGAGTTCCGGACGACGGAGGTCGGGGAACGAAGATGAGACCTCGCTGGCATAGTTATGGCGTCCCCAAACGTAGTCGCCTTCGATTACGCGCAGGGTGATGAGGTGGGTCAGAGGCATGTCAATGCCGCCGCCGAGGATGGCGCCGATGCCGTTATCCGAGGCAAGTCCGGGCGCGCTCAACTGGTTCCAGCTAATCAAGGTATGCACGAAGAAGTTGGCGTTATCGCTGCGGAACATAAAGCGGGGACCGACGGACAAGGTTTGTTCATTGGTACCTTTACCATCTGTGGTCCAGTTCTTGCCGTAGTCACCTTCCACGGCAAGAAACCTGCCGAAATTGCGAGCCACGGCTGCGCCGATGCCCCAGGGCGCGTCAGGAAGATCCTGGCCGATGGGAGCGTTGTAGCTTCCGAAAGGGGACGGCACAGTGCCGCCGGGATGAGCCCATTGATAGCCGGTGAAGATGTCATATTTAGGAACGGGTTGATCCTGCGCGAAAGCGGCAAGCGACAAGAAACTTAACATCAATACTGCGCAAAGAGTGACCCACAGCGAACGACTGGTGCGGGTTTTCGAACAATCCATGTCAAAATCCTCCAAAAGAAAATTCTGTAATATAGTCACAACTCATCTTATTGACCGTTAGGATAGGCCGCGTTACCGAAACTCGCGATTGAGTCTCCCTGGCCCAACATCGTTGAGAACCAAATAATCACAAAAACTGATGATTGACTTGTATTAACACTCTACCACCAAATTGTAGCCGTTCGATAGCGGGTAACCGAAAAAAGTTTGGCGAGAAATCCTTTAGTCTCATATTGATACGCTGATAGCGGGGTGCAATTTTGAATGTGCGATCTACATAACAATTCAGTGCGACAAGACCGAGAATGGGATTGGTTGAGCACGCGGCGGTACAATTTGAAGCCAAGCTGCATTGCGCATCTTCACCTATTAGAAAAATTTGGCAACCCGGCATCGCCCTAGTTTGCGCTTGGATGAGTGCTTGCAGGCCTTGGGTTTTGCCTGAATAATGAATCCTGCACGGGAGCCTTATGAGTCACGAAAAAGTACTCATTGTCGAAGACGAAGAGCATGAACGAACGGGTCTCGCCGAGCTGGTTACGTCGTGGGGATACCGAGTAGAAACGGCCGGGGACGGGATGGAAGCGATCGAGAAGGTTGGCACTTGGTCACCTTCGATGGTTGTTACCGACTTGAAAATGCCGCGCATGGGCGGCATGGAGTTGCTGGGGCGGCTGGCGTCCGATAAACAACCAGTTGCCGTGGTGATGGTCACGGCGCAAGGGACGATTGACAGCGCGGTGCAAGCCATGCGCAGTGGCGCATACGACTATGTAACGAAGCCGATTGACATGATTCGGCTCAGGACGATTCTGCAAAACGCCTCGGCACTATTGGAAAGCCGGACGGAAAACGAAGTCTCGCGGCGCAAGCTGAGGGACGGCGGGTTCTTAGGATCGCTGATCGGGCCGTCCAAGAAAATGCAGGAGATTTTTCGCCTGATTGAGATGGTCGCGCCCAGTACGGCCTCAGTGCTCATCACCGGTGCGAGCGGCACAGGCAAGGAACTGGTGGCGCGCACGGTACACGAACTGAGTCCGCGGCGCAACAAGGCGTTTGTGGCGATCAACTGTGCGGCGATTCCTGAAACGTTGATTGAGAGCGAAATTTTCGGTCATGAGAAAGGCGCATTTACGGGCGCTCTGGAACGGCGCACAGGATGTTTTGAACTGGCCGAAGGCGGAACCTTGCTGCTGGACGAGATAGGCGAGATGCCCGTGGCCACGCAAGCGAAGCTTTTGCGCGTGCTCGAGGATCGTAAATTGAGACGGCTGGGCAGCAAAGTGGAAACGACGATCGATGTGCGGGTGCTGGCCGCGACGAACAAGAATCCGGAAGATGCCGTAGCGCGGGGAGAGCTGCGCAATGATCTTTACTACCGGCTGAATGTGTTCAACATCCACATGCCCCCGCTTAGGGAGCACAAAGAGGACATCCCTGATCTTATGCAGGCGCTGCTTGTGGACATGTGCGCTAAACACGGTCGCAAGATTGCCGCGGTAAGCGAAGCGGTATTGAACGCATTCAAGAACTACTCATGGCCAGGTAACGTACGCGAACTGCGGAACACGCTGGAGCGAGCCGTGATTGTTTGCGATACGGCGATGATCGAAACGAAACATTTGCCGCCGAACTTCGGCCAGGCCCGGCCCGTGATAGACGGCGGCGATGGAGTGCGCGTTGGGGTGGGAACTACAGTGGGCGAGGCGGAGAAAATGTTGATTCTCAAGACGCTGGAAACGACGGGCAATAACAAGACCCGCGCGGCGGAGATGCTCGGCATCAGCCTGAAGACATTGCACAACAAAATGAAGGAATACGGGAGTGCTACGACGGAGGCACAGGAAGACCCGACGGACGGCAGCCCGGCCATTCGCTAAGACATGCTTCGCAGGACAAAAATCGTGCTCGCGATTACCCTAATGGTGTCCGCAGTGGCGGCGGCATTTTCCTACCTCTATATTTCGCAAATTCTGGACCAACAGGTCACAACGTCACACGATATCGCCGCGAATCTGGCCAAGCAAATTGTGTACCTTGCCAACGACGCGGCGCCAGACCTGACCAGCACGCATGTGAATACGAGCAAACCGGAGGCGGTCAAGCGCGCAATCGCAGACTACCTCAGCACAGACGAAGACCTTAACGCCATGGTGAAATCAGCCGTGGGCGACTGGTTGATCATTTTCGATGCGTCGCTCGTCGATTCCAACGGAAAAGTAATTCTTCATACCGACCCCACGCAAGTGGGCAAGCAGATCACAGAACGGCCCGACTTTCAGCAAATCCAGAACGCGGGGTTCCGGAGGAAACTCAGACTCGTATATAACCCGCCAAATATCTACGACGTACGGTTGCCGCTCAAAATGAATGGGCAGCCGTTTGGGAGCGTTCGAGTCGGGGTTTCCACGGTGATGGTGAGAAATCAGTTGACGCCACGACTGCGGCACGCGGCCATTTTGTCGATGATCGCGATTTTAGTTTCGCTGATCCTCGCGGCGGGCCTGTCAAGGCTCGCGCTAGGGCCGCTTAAAGAAATCAGCCGAACGCTGGATAGCGTTACTGCCGGCGATGAACACGCGATTGGACTCGAAGGAGCAAACGCCGACGAGTACGGCCTGGTTTCGCTCAAGATCGCGCATTTAGGAAGGCAGATGCGAGATGCGAGAGAGATTTTCTCGGCGTTGAAGGACAACGTAGACCAGTTGATGGGCAATTTGCAAGACGGACTCATGCTATTCACGCGCGATTCGCGAGTGGTGCTCGTGAGCGCATCGGTGGAGAAATTTCTGGGGCGGCCGCGGCACGAATTGCTGGGCCGCAGCGTGCAAGAGATTTTCTCCGCACAAACTGCTCTTGGGTCATTCGTCCTCGACGGATTTCAATTACACAAAGCAATAGAGCCGCGAGAGATGGAGGCACCGAATGCGAAGCGCGTCCAAATTTCGCTGGATTTTATTCAAGAACAGGGGACGGCGATTGGCGCGCTGCTGACGTTGCGGGACGCGGAATCCGCGCGACAGATCGAAGATGAGATCGAGATGTCGCGGCGCATGTCGGCGAGCGGGCGCATTACGCGAGGAGTGGCCCATGAAGTGAAAAATCCGATTAACGCGATCGTCCTCCATCTGCAATTGCTGCAAAACAAACTGCACGGCATCGATCCGGACACGCGCCGGCATATGGACATCATTGACAGCGAAATTCACCGGCTCGATCGTGTGGTACAGACGCTGGTGGAGTTTACGCGGCCGCGTGATTTGCATCTCGAACAAACCGACTTGCGCCGCATTCTGGATGATGTGATTACCCTGGCTACGCCCGATGCCGAGCAGCGCGGAGTGACCATGGTTCGCAGTTTTCCGAACGAGGCGATGCGGGTGAAAATTGATGCAGACTTTATCAAGACCGCCATGCTCAATGTCGTGCTGAACGGCATCCAAGCAATGCCTGATGGTGGAGCGCTCGCCGTGGCCTTGCGCCGGGAGGGAGAGATAGCGGTGACGGAGATTGAAGACCAAGGCGGGGGCATTCCGCACGACGCGCAGGACAAGATTTTCGAACTCTACTTTACGACGAAGAAAGATTCCGGCGGCGGCGGCATCGGGCTCGCTCAGACTTACCAGGTGATGCAGTGGCATTACGGGTCTGTGGATTTTGAATCCATGGTGGGCCAAGGCACGATCTTCCGATTGCGCTTGCCTCTGGTGGCCTCGCAAACGGAATCCGCGACGGCGTCCGGACGAGAGCGAATCGATCCAGCCGCTGCCAGAATTGCAGGGTGAACGTGAAGATTGAGCTGGCATTCTTGTTGTGGACTATGCTTTGGCAGAGCACTACGCCTGCGGGGTCTTTTCCTCCTCCGTCTCCTTCGGCGGTGCCACCCACGAACAAGAAAATTGTCCGCAATGGCGGCGCATCAGATGCCGAAATCACATTCGTTCCCAGCATCACGCCTGAGCAAGCTTCGCAGGAGACGAGCGCAGCCAAGCGAGCTTTGGAGACGACCGAAGCCGACCTCAAAATCATTTCCCAACGAGGGCCGAACGCAGACCGCCTCGAGGTGATTGCGGAAGTGAAGAACTATGTCACGCAGGCAAAAGTGTCTTTGGATGGCGGTGATGTCGAGCGGGCGTACAAACTTGCCACAAAAGCGCGCATTCTCACGGACGATCTGCTCAAGCACTGATTATTTCGAGGCTTTCACTCCGGGACGAGCCGCGTTCACTTTCGCGAGCAAATCTTTTGCGGGTTGTTGCATGGGGCCGACAATCGAAGCGGCCTCAGTCAAAGCGGCCTTGGCGTCTGCGACTTTGTTGATTTTGGCGCTGGCATAGCCCAAGCGATAGAGCGCGATGGCATATTGCTGATCATCCTGACCTTTCAATAGCGCCGCTGCGGCCTTGAATTGTGGCACAGCCGCGGCAGTCTTATCCTGCTTCAAGAGCGCATAACCCAGCGTGGAATGAGCGGCCCCGCCGGAGAGTTTGCGCGAGCGATCGGCGTCAGGGGCGTCGGCATTGGCGATATCAATCACTTTTTGCGCATACGCAGCCGCCTTGGCGGGGCTATCAGGCTGGCTGTCTTCGGAATACGAGTTGGCCAAAAGGAGCAAGGCAGGGACATCTTTAGGATTGGCGGCCAGGGCTTGATTGGCATAGGCGACCAGTCGCGGCATGTCTTTGAGCTGAGCCAACGACATCATGGCGTAAGAGGAGACGGGACCCGCAAACTGCGAGTTGGGAAATGCGGGCGTGAAGTGCTCAATGTACGTCATGCGCTTTTTCGCATCCGGCTCGGCGCTGATGGTGTTAAAGGCGGTGACTTCGAGGAATTCGTACGAACTCTTGGCCGAGTCTTTATCCTGGGTGATGCGGTTGGCAAAATCGGCATCTGACATACCGTCAGGCTTGGGCTGTTTATCCAGGGAGTTGTAGAGAGTGCCGCCTGCCGCGGCGGACTCGAGAACTTTGTCCGAATTCTTTGCCTGCTGCGCAATACTGGCCTGAGTTACAAGGATGTCGAGGTCGTGCGGTTGGGCGGCGATGGCTTTGTCGCCCGATTCCAACGCTTTCTGGAGATCCCCCGCCGCTTGGTATAGCTGCGCGAGCTGCCAGTCACCGTAGGCAACCGCGTCAGCGTTGGAAGAAAATTTCTGCACGAAATCCTGGTACATGCCAATTTTCTTTTGCGCATCCGGTTCGCTTGAAATGGCATTGAGGCCTTGGTCTTCGGGTGTGCCGGCAGGAAATGTGATTTTGGCGAGCTGGCCGAATGAGGCGGCAGGCAACATGAATGAAAATGACAAGCAGAAGATTGCGGTTGCGCGGAAACGATTCACGAGTCACCCCCCAGGCTGCGCGAAATCTTAGTCCCGTATTCTCGAAGATGCAAGGGCTTTGCTTGGCATAGCTTGAGCGGCTTTTGATGCGGTAGTCTGAAATGGTGAGTGAAAACCATGACGATCCGCCGCTAGGCACGAGATTGAAGGCAACGGCAGCGCCATCCCGAAAGCTGACGTACTCGATTCTTTTCATCGTGCTAGTAGCGTTTCTGCTGCGGGTGGCGGTCATCACGATTGGGCATACGTACAAAATCACTCCACGGCGCGATCACTTTCAGTTCGGATGGGAAATGGGGCGCCTGGCACGGTCGATTGCGCTGGGACAGGGCTTCAGCAATCCGACGGATTTAACTACGGGAGCGAGCGCCTGGGCTCCGCCACTTTACCCCTATATTTTGGGTGGCGTATTTAAGATTTTTGGAATTTACACGCCGGCGTCGGCATGGGTGATTCTTTTATTCAACAGCATTTTCGCGGCGCTTACGTGCCTGACGTTGTATCGCATTGCACAACGAATCTTCGATGAGCGGGTCGCACGCGCGACCGCATGGACCTGGGCGCTATTCCCCTACGTTCTTTATTGGCCGACACGCGTCGTGTGGGAAACGAGCTTGACGACTTTTCTGCTGAGCCTGTCGTTGCTCATGACCTTGCAGCTTCAAGAGCAAGATGCGTCCGGCGATGGCAGATTCGACACGAGAAGATGGTGTACCTTTGGAATTTTGTGGGGCATTATTCTGCTAACGAATACAGCCGTGGTCTCACTACTGCCGTTTTTCTTGCTATGGCTATTGTGGCAGTCGAAACATCGCGCACGAGTGCTCGCCGGCGGCGCGTTGTGCATGGCACTGGCGGCGACGGTAGTCAGTCCATGTCTGGTGCGGAATTACAGAGTGTTTGGAACGTTTGTGTTCGTCCGGGACAATCTGCCGCTGGAACTGCACATGGCAAATAACGAACATTCGGAAGGACTGTGGACGCGCAATGAGCATCCGGGAAATGATGCAGAGGCCATGCGGCAATTCCAGGAGACCGGCGAATTACGCTTCATGGAGCAGCAGAAAGTCGAATTCAATCGGTTTGTGCGCGAACATCCCGGCGACTTCGTTTGGTTCAGTCTGCAACGCGCCGCTTACTTCTGGATTGCGCCGCCGTCATTCACGAATTTCAAGGGTTACGACTTGGAAATTTCGCGCCACATGAATTTTTTTCTAGGAGCGACTTTCGCGTTTGGAGGATTGTGGTTAGCGCTATGGAACCGCATTCGCGGTGGATTTTTACTGGCGTGCTGCTTGCTCGTGTATCCACTTCCCTATTACATGGTGAATCCTTTTCCCCGATACAAACACCCGATCGAACCCGTGATGGCTCTGCTCGTGGTTTATCTGATGATCGAAGCCCGCAAAGTGCAAATTCATTGGCCATTCAAAAACACAAATTAAAATCAGAATTGGGCGACATCATCGCCCGCGCAATGCACATCATTTAAAGTAGACTATGCGTTCCATTCTGCAGAAGCCAGCGCTCCGCTATATCTTCACCGCCAACGTGATCTCCATGTTGGGCAGCGGCATGAACTCCGCTGCGGTGGCGTGGTTCATTCTGATGAGGACGCACTCCGAAATTGCTTTGGGCACGTTTGCCGTCGCCACCACGATTCCTGCCGTCATCATCCTTCCCTTTACCGGGGTGATCATTGACCGCGAAGACCGGCGACGGCTGGTGATGATGCTGGACTTGTCGCGGGCGGTAGTCATATTGACGGTTTCAATTCTGGCGTTTCTCGGCAAAGCGCACCTGTGGGAACTCTACCTCATGAACATGCTGGTAGCAGCGGGCTTCTGGATGTTCTGGCCGACCATCACGGCGCTGATTCAGGAACTCACGCCCGATGAAGAGTTTGTGCATGCGAATACGTTTTTGCTGGCTGGCATTCAGGGCGGGTGGCTGATTGCCGGGGCCATTGTGGGTTTCGTTTACAACAAAATTGGGCTTGGCGGAGTTTTGCTCATTGATTTTTCGACTTATGTAATTTCGTTCTTGTGTTATTTCGCCGTGCGCAAAGGACGGCACGTGGTGCCGCGTCCCGAAGAGTTGCGCAACGATATTGTGGCCGCGGAAACGGCCCTGCAACGGTTCTGGCGGGAATTGGTCGAGGGCCTGCAATTCCTGCGAGGGCACCGGTCCATCATTTTTGTCGGTATCAGTTGGGCCTTGTTTGTGGGCGCGATGATGACGGGCATTGTGGTCATCCCAGCGCTAAGCGATCAGGTCCTACACAAAGGCGCAGTAGGTTACGGCTGGCTCAATGCCGGATGGGGCACGGGTGCATTTTTGAGCGCGATATATGCCCCAATGATGATCAGTTCGCTCGGGGCGCGGAGGGCCATCGCCGTTTCGATGGGATTGCTGGCGATTTGCATGACGCTGGCGCCCTTGTCCCCCGGCATCGCGATTGCTGTGGTCGTTTTCGCCATTATGGGATCTAGCCGCGGCGTGAGCAGCGTGGCCATGAACACCACGCTGATGGAGCAAGTGCCCAAGCACTTCATGGGGCGGGTGCAGAATACTTTCTATTTTGCAGGCACGTTGCTTCAAATCGTGCTGGCGCTGCTGGTGGGCGGGGTCGCGCAATATAATCTGGCGGCTGGATTTGCCATCATCGGCATGGTATATGCGGTCGCGTTTGTGAGCTCGGTGTGGCCCGTGGGAACTGCGGTTCCGGTGGAAGCCGGCACCGTGAACTGACTTTGATATCCTTCTTCGTTACTCATTTTTTCAGCCACTTAAGGAGCGTTCATGTCCTCTGATCTCTCGGGCCGTACAGCGGTGGTATTCGGCGTCGCGAATAAAAGGTCGATAGCGTGGTCCATCGCACAAGGATTGCATCAAGCGGGCGCGAAAGTTCTGATTACATATCAGAATGAGCGGCTGGAGCAGGAAGCGAGGGATTTGATTGCATCGCTGCCCGGCGCCGAAGGCTACATGTGCGACGTATCGAGCGATGCAGAGATCGAAAAACTCTTTGCGACGCTGCGAGAGAAGCATGGCAAACTGCATGTGCTCGTGCACAGCGTCGCGTATGCTCCCGCCGACGAACTGAAAAATGACTTCATCAATACGACGCGCGAAGGATTTCGCATTGCTCACGATGTCAGCGTCTATTCGCTGATTGCGGTTTCGCGAGCGGCTGTGCCGCTTATGACGGATGGAGGCAGCATCATCACCATGAGCTATTACGGCGCTGAAAAAGTCGTGCCGCATTACAACGTGATGGCGGTAGCGAAGGCGGCCCTCGAATGTACGGTCCGCTATCTCGCCTACGATTTGGGAAAGCACAAGATTCGCGTGAATGCGATTTCCGCGGGGCCGATCAAAACGCTGGCCGCGCGAGGCATCGCTGGATTGGGAGAGATGCTGAAATCGCACGCCGAGCGGGCACCATTGGGACGCAATGTTGAGGTTTCTGAGGTCGGTTCGACGGGTGTGTTTCTTGCGTCTGACGGCAGTTCAGGCATCACTGGCGAAGTGATTTACGTGGATTGCGGATATAACATTATGGGATTCTGAAAGAATTAACGACAAAAGACACGAGGGTCACGAAGAGTGATTGCTTTGAATTTTCTTCGTGGTTCTTTGCGGTCTAGCGACCCTCAGTTGCGACTCTTATCCTTCGTTCGTCTTCGCCGATTTTCTCAATCGCAATCTCTACATCTCGCTCGCGGACGAAACGTTCGAATTTCTCTCCCCATTCGATGAGCAAAATACTGTTGTCGGAAATCAGATCGTCCAAGCCGAGGGTCTCAAGCTGGCGCGGCGTGTCCACGCGATAGAGATCGATATGAAAGAGGCTCGCTTGCGGCCCACGATATTCGTGAACAAGAGTAAATGTCGGGCTGGTGACGTCGTCCTGCGAGGCGGCGTAGAAAGCTTCAGCGATGCCTTTGACTAGGGTGGTTTTGCCGGCGCCCAGATCTCCTCGGAGCAGAACGATTTTCGGCGGGGCAAGCATGGCGGCAAGTTCGCGGCCGAGCGCGATAGTCTCTTCAGGAGAATGAGTAGTAAATTCCTGGGTCATGCTTGATTTGAGTATAAGTGCTGGCCGCTCGGCGGCGGAAAATCC
>JBEKTR010000100.1:0-11928 GCA_049515835.1 Terriglobales bacterium | reverse complement strand
CAGGTTGAGGCTGAAGAACCGGCTTTGCAGCATCGGATGGTCGTAATATTCCGATTTCCATTGGGGATTGACTCGAATTTGCCAACCCACAGCCTCCATGAGTTTGAGACGCTGTACGGAGTCATATTGGGAAAACTTGTAAATCAACTTCCACCACAAATCCCGTTTCTCCATCCGCCCAACCGCGTGATCATCAATCCCCAGCGCGGGCAGTTGCAACGTTACCCGCTCCGGTGCTGCCAGCAGCATTAAATGCAATTCTTCATGCCATAGCATCGAACTTTGCTTCGCAAGCGCCTGTTCGGTCACAAAAAACAACCCCGAAAGACCCATCTCTTTCAGGATGGGCATCATCTCCGTGATCGCGCTTTGCATACCGTCGTCACAGGTGATCAGCACCGCATTGGTAGGGAGTTCCATCTCGGACTCGCACCATGCGCGAAATTCTGCCGGCGTGATGACGTGGTAGCAAGTGGTGAGCAATTTCAATTGCTGGCGCAAATTTTCCGACCGCACCATATTCCAATCGGCATTGCGGTCGCGAACCACGTATCCCTTGGGCAACACGCCATGATAAGTAACGATGGCTGGGCCGCCGGTACGCCGCCGCAGTCGCCCCGTCCGCGCCAGTGCGGGATAGACGAGGCGCTTCAGAATTGAGGAAGCGAACCTCATGCGTCTTCAACCATGTCCCAACTTAACGGAGTTCCACTGTCTATGTCTCGCTTTGCCCGTTTACCAATCATGTCCTTCAAGTATCGCGTATGCAAACCATGACCCGGACGAATCGATCTAGTGTTTTCCTTGGTAAGCAGGTCGCCGCACTTGATGTCAACAACTACAAAAAGAGATCGGCGGAAGACTCGGCTGCCTTCTTCATGTTCGCCTGCCCCAAATTGCACGCTGCCCAAGGCTTTTTCTGTCATCCGCACAGCATCCACCATCCTCTTGAACTCCTGAGGCTCTAATGAAAATTCGCTGTCGGGTCCTTTCACCTCGCGCGAGATTGTTAGATGTTTTTCGATAAGACATGCGCCTAGGGCAACGGCTGTGACGGGAACGACAACATCCGGCGAGTGATCCGACAATCCTACCGGCAAGTCAAAGCGACGGATCATCTCCGGAATTGTCCGCAAGTTCATCTCGTCTGCGCGCGCCGGATACGAACTCGTGCATTTGAGCAAAGCAATCTGTCGTGCCCCTGCCTCTCGTGCAGTTAGCAAGGCTTCCTCGATTTCCTCCGTCGTGGCCATTCCCGTGGAGAGAATCATCGGCTTGCCTGTTCTAGCGACCTTTTTGATGAGCTGGATATCCACCAACTCAAACGATGCAATCTTGTACGCCGGCACCTGCATTTTTTCCAAAAAATCCACCGCTGTTTCATCGAAAGGAGAAGAGAAAAGATCTAGCCCAATATCTTCAGCAACCTGCTTCAGCCTGGGCTGCCATTCCCACGGCGTGTACGCTTCACCGTAGAGCTCGTGAAGTGTCTTGCCGTCCCAGAGCGTTCCGCCTCCTACGCGAAAATATTCGCGGTCGCTGCGCAGCGTGATGGTGTCGGGCGTGTAGGTTTGCAGCTTGACCGCATCCGCTCCTGCATCTTTCGCCGCATGGATAAGTTGGACAGCCTGCTCAAAATCCTGATGGTGGTTCGCCGACAGTTCCGCGATGATATAAACGGGATGCCCAATGCCGATCTCGCGCGATCCAATAGCAATCTGAGGCGTAACCCGGCTCGCGTGATTAATTGCGGAATTTTCCGGTTCGCGTTTCATATTCTGGCGCTCAATCAACGTTCGTTTTGCAACAACTAACGCTTAGATTAGAGTAAGCCTCACATGGACATTGCGTCGCACTGGAACCACCTCCATACCGAAGCTCGATTCCGTCCCATTTATCCCAGCGATCACGTCGTCCGTTTTATGATGGCGAATCGTCCGCTGGTTGAGGCCGAAACCCACTCGCGGTTCCTCGACATCGGGCTGGGTGCTGGGCGTCACACTAAGCTCGCCTCCGAACTCGGCTTTGCAGCATTCGGTGTCGACATCTCTATAACCGGGTTGTCTCACGCGAGCGAGCGACTCCACAGCACGCACCTAGACCCGCAGGTCGCTTTGGCCTCGTTTCAGTCGCTTCCCTTTCCCGATAACTGCTTTCAACTCGTTCTGAGCTACGGCGTCTTCTATTACGGCACCTCCGAAGATATGCGGAGCGGTATCGCAGAAGCACATCGCGTCTTGCTGCCTCAAGGCAAATTCTTCGCTGTTCTTCGTACTGTGCACGACTACCGTTTTGCCAAGGGAGAAGCGCTCGGACCCAACACGTTTCGTCTTACCATTCGCGATACTAATGAGTACGGCACCGTCCAGCATTTTCTTGCCGGCGCTGACATCGCTGACTATTTTCATCAATTCCGCAACGTCGTATTCGAAAAAACTGAGACTACGAGTGCGGGACGCACTCAACTCCACTCTGACTGGCTCATTATGGCCGAAAAGTAGTTATATCGCACGTTCGGTCATCTCTTCCGGTGATAAAGGATGGCCTCGCCCATTTCGAATGACGGTCATGGCCTCTGGTCCGACATTGAATAAGAGATCGAGAATGCATGCGTAAGGCAAAAAGGGCGGAAATAATTGCTGATATTCCGGATGGGCATAATTATGGAATCGCACCTGGATGCCGCGGCTGGACAAAGTTTCCTTCTCGGCGAGCAGATAATCCGCTGCGCCAATGGGTGACAGATAAGACGTTGCGCCCAACCTCCTACAGATGTTCGCCAGAAGTTCCGTTCTCTTTCCCTCCTGCTTTAGCTCAGATGACCTCATCAATTTCGTCGTGAGGCGCAGGGCCACCATGGCCCACTCGATCAAACGTGTGTTTAAGTCAACAAGTAGCGAGCCAGAGGAATGCAAGATCGCACTCAAATCTTCGTAGTACACGGAAAAAAAAGGTGCCCGACGATAATTTAATTCAATGGCGCGAAGGTGGTCTCGCCAGAAGTCCGGTACACGAATCTCCACATCTTTAATTTTTTGTCCCAGTCGCCCGCGAAACCTAACCGGCACGGTGATCCATTGCAAACCAGTGGGCGATTTTATGCGGTTCCGTTGCTGCCACGACTGTTTCTCAAACTGGACATCATCGAGCATCACAAACACATCAGCTTGGTCAATCAGATCGAAGTAACCGATCCACGGCAGATAAGTGGGTTGAGAGATTGCAACTTTCATGTAGTGTCACAACAAAAACTCAAGCCCCGACGGTCAGCATCCTCTTCACCACGCGCGATGCCCCCTCGCCGTCCACTAACTTACTCGCCGACTCGATCAGCGACTTCCGGCGAATCGCGTCGATCATGATCCCTCGCAAGGCTACGGCAAGGCGCTCGCTCTCCAGCGCGTGAAACCAGCCCCCATCAATGGCCGCATCTTTTTCAGCCAATGCTCGGCATGTAGGCTCTTGATTTTGTGCGGTCGTAATTAGAAACATGGGTACTCTAAGCAATGCCAATTCGTAGCATGTACCACCCCCGGCTGAAATAGCCAGGTCCGCATCCATCATAACTTCCGGCATGTTTGGAGGGCTCTCC
This sequence comes from Terriglobales bacterium, assembly GCA_049515835.1. GTDB lineage: Bacteria > Acidobacteriota > Terriglobia > Terriglobales > Acidobacteriaceae > JAJPHW01. The sequence continues at coordinate 8,336 of JBEKTR010000100.1, read as the reverse complement.
AGGAGTTTAACGGCCACACCCAAATTTGCCGCCGTCCGCCGGATCGAACTCTTATGCGGATTCCCCAAACCTAGGACCACGATCGCTTCAAGCCGGGGCATTTGCAACAGCGGTAATGCTTCCATCACGCGTTCGGTAACATTTCCCTCGTCGGTTCCACCCATCGTCACCAGCAAGCGGTGAGCCACGGACGGAACTTGAATCCCCGATCCTCGGCTGGCCTTAAACTCCCGGCGCAGCAGCGCATATTCGGGTCCAAGTAGCAACTTGGCATACTTCGGTAAGTGCGGATAAGAAATCGACGCACCCTGCGGGCTCTGATTGAGGATAAGATCGGCGTAGTACCGTCCCGCGTGCCCGAAATCATCCAAGAATAACAACTTCCAGTTGGACTCCCCCAAGCCCAATTGATACGTCTCATCAAAGCAATATCCATCCACTACTACCCATGCTGCACTCCGCGCGCGCGCGACCTCGGTCAATTGCGACGCATCTTCAGCGCTGCCTGGCGTTGCCCGGATCACATGAATGCCCATGCCTTCGGACCGCAGTCTTTCTTCGACTACGGCCGCGTCGTGGAGTGCAAACACGACGTCTCCCCCAATCGCCCGCCACTCTTGGGCAATCGCCAAACAACGCATGACATGGCCAATTCCGCGCGTCACGTCTGCGTCGGCTCGGACGACGAGCGTCCCTGGGGCCGCATCACTCATTTGAGAGATTTCTGCATCACCTTTGCGTTCCACTGCACAAGCTCAGGCCTGCGGCACATTAGGTCCACAATGTCTCGCCAACCGAAGGCATTTTCATCCTTGAATTCCTTATAGATTTCACGCAGCAGCTCATAGTCCTGGTGCGTGTCTAATGTCCAGCGGTATTGGCCGCAGTCCAATTCGCTCGTGAGTGTCGCCAGCCGGAAGAGGCCAGGATTCTCATAGTAATAGGGGGTCACGTGTTCACGTTGGTGGGGTTCCTGCGCTTCCCTCCAGCACCGCTCGAGACTTCGTGTGGTAAAAACTTCAACGTCTGTTCCGCGTGGAATCGTTGCCGGCACATCCGTGGTCGCATAATCCGCGTTTTCCGCCACGAGAAGCTCGATGGTTTGGTCTACCAGGGCAGGATCAATGACCGGACAGTCCGCCGTGATCCGTACAATCAATTCGTTGGGCATAGTTTGTGCAGCGCGGAAATGGCGATCAAGCACGTCTTCGCTCGCTCCCCGAAAGCACTCGATGCCCAATCGCCCGCATTCGTGTTCTATGGCGTCATCCGCGTGCAATACCGTGGTCGCTACGATAATGCGTTCCAACTGCTGGGCCGCGCGCAGTCTCTGCACAACCCGGCCCAACACGGTCTCGCCGCCGAGATCTAACAACACCTTCCCCGGCAAGCGCCGGCTCCCCATTCTTGCTTGCACGACAGCCGTCGCTTTAACGGGCGTAGGCATGGGCCACTTTCGTGACGGCACTGATTACGTCTTCCACATCCTGATCCTCCATGCCGTGGAACATGGGCAGGCTGATCAGTTCGTCGTAGGCCTGCTCAGCGAGGGGAAATTCTCCTCCCCGGTAGCCGAACCGCCCGCGATAGTAAGGATGCAAATGCACGGGAATATAGTGCACATTGACCCCGATGTTTTCTGCGCGCAATGCGCGAAAAAATTCTCGGCGATCTGCAGAGAAATTCTTCGCTTCAAGCCGGATGGGGTAGAGATGCCATGCCGGATTCACATCATCCCGCACCTGCGGCATAATCACTCCTGCAAGGCTACGGAATGCCTCGCCGTACCGCTCGGCAATGGCTTTGCGCCGTGCTAGATTGGCATCGAGTCTTGGCAGTTGCTGCAATCCCAGCGCGCAAGAAATATCAGTGAGCCGGTAGTTGTAACCCAACAACACCATTTCGTAGTGCCATTGCCCTTCGCTCTGCCGTTGGCGCGCATCGCTGCTGATGCCATGATTACGGAAACGGCGCAACTTTTCCGCGAACTTCGGATTATCTGTAGTCACCATCCCGCCTTCGCCGGTTGTTAGGTGCTTCACGGGATGAAAACTGAAGACGGTCAGATGCGAAACGCTGCCCACCCGCCGCTGGCGGTACTCAGCCCCAAGCGCATGCGCCGCATCCTCGATCACAATCAAACCATGGCGATCCGCAAGCGCGAGAAAACGATCCAACTGCGCTGGATGGCCGGCATAATCCACGGGCAGTATCGCCTTCGTGCGCGTAGTGATGTGTTGCGCTGCTTGTTCCGGATCCAGATTCAGCGTGCCCGGATCGATATCCGCAAAAACCAGCGTCGCCCCTTGATACAACACGCAATTCGCCGTTGCGGCGAAAGTCAGCGGCGTAGTGATGGCTTCGTCCCCGGACTGCAAGTCCGCTGCGAACGCGGCAGCATGAAGCGCGGCAGTACCGGAACTGAAGCTGACGGCATACGTCGCCCCCACTCTTGTGGCGAACGCTTCCTCAAACTCATCGACTTTAGGCCCAGTGGTTAGCCAATCCGATCGCAGGACATCCCCTACCGCCGCGATATCTTCTTCCGTAATGGATTGCCGCCCGTAGGGCAATAGATTCTCGCGTACAGGCTTGCCACCTCTGATGGCAAGTTGTTCACGGGTCGCGGGTGTTACAGCCATGCGCTCCTTAAACTCGCGCCCTTTGTTGCAAGAGCTGCGGATTCCTGGACGGGGTAGGGACACTTATGTCCAGCAGATCGCACAGTTCCTCTGCCTTAAGCCACGAGGTATTGGAGTCACTGGCATAACGAAACCCTTCCGGAAGCGGCTTTGCATCCGCCCAGTTCTTAGAACTCCACCAGGCATGTGCCGGTTGAATCACATACATGCCGTCCAGCTCCACCGTATTTCGCGCCTCATCTTCCGATACGAGCACTTCATGCAACTTTTCGCCGGGACGAATACCAACGAACTCGATCTCGCATTCGGGCGCGACCACCCGGGCCATTTCCGATAGCTTCATGCTTGGGATCTTTGGCACAAAGATTTCGCCACCTTGCATCTCTTCAATGCAGCGGACGACAAATCGCACGCCCTGCTCCAGCGTCAGCCAGAATCGCGTCATACGCGGGTCCGTCACAGTAATCTTTCCCTGCTTACGCTGCTCCAGAAAAATAGGAATTACGCTTCCTCTGCTTCCCACAACATTTCCATAACGAGCGCAGCCAAACCGCGTATCTTGCGATCCTGCGTATGCATTCGCTTGCACGAACATTTTTTCCGCGCACAATTTCGTCGCGCCATAAAGATTGATCGGATTGACGGCTTTATCCGTGCTCAACGCGAGAATCCGGGATACTCCAGAGTTGATGGCCGCATCAATCACATTTCGCGCGCCCATGATGTTCGTCTGAATAGCTTCAAACGGGTTATATTCGCAGGCTGGCACCTGTTTCAATGCCGCTGCATGCACCACGACCGTTACCCCGGCGAGGGCTCGTTCCAATCGCTGAGCATCTCTAACGTCCCCTATAAAATATCGCATGCTGGGACCGTCCAAGCCGGCCGCGCGCATATCGTGCTGCTTGAGTTCATCGCGGCTGAATACGATTAGCTTGCGCGGATGATAATCGCGCAGCATTAACTCAACGAACTTTCTTCCGAAAGATCCCGTACCGCCTGTCACCAATACCGCCTGCTCAGACCAATCCATCTACATTCCTCGTTTACCAGCGTTTCAATGCCAGTATAGCGGCATCTTTGTGCTAAAACCCCATACTTCAGTCACTTGAACCACCAAAATTACGACAGTTTCCGCTTGTACCGAAGGGCCAAAATCGCATATTCTCCAGAATTGGAAGAAGTTCGAACGTGCTCGCACGACGCTCGGGTTGCAAAGTTTGAGCGTGAGAGTTTTCCGCATTCGCTTCGGCTCGCTTAAGGAGTTTATGGACTCGAGAAGTGAACAATCACTGCAGCCCGTTCCACATTCGCATACTACTTTTCCTGTCCGTGAAACTGCCTGGCGAAATTCCTCGGTTTATAACAACCACGACTCCCTAGTCCGCGAGTATTTCCGCGTTCTCGTCAAGCGAAGATGGGTGGTCTTGATTACCATGGCGGTTATTTTCGGCGCAGCCATTGTCGCCACACTGCGCACGACGAAGGTATATGAAGCCGTGGGTAGAGTCGCCATCAACAAAGACGATGCTATGCCCATTACCTTCAAAGATTCGGAGAACTTTGAGGATACCTTTACCGATTCGACCGATATGGAGACCGAAGTTCGTGTTCTGGGCAGCGATCTCCTCGCTTTGCAAGTCATCCGTCAGCTCAACCTCGATAAACCGACCACATCCGTCGCCAGAAAGCCCGGGCTCTCGCTGACTCCTGACGCGCTTGATCCCAACTCCGAACTCACCTCTCAGGCGCTGGCAAGCTTTAAATCCAGCTTGGGCGTCACTCTAGTCACCAACACACGCGTCATCGAAATTACTTATCGCAGTCCGGACAAGAATCTCGCAGCACGCGTCGTCAACACCCTCGCCAGCACCTACGTGGAGCAAAACTTTAAGACGCGTTTTGAATCCACCATGCAAGCCTCTGAGTGGCTCTCCAAGCAACTCGTCGACTTGCAAATGAAAGTCGAGAGCTCTCAGGAAAAGCTGGTCAAGTATGAGAAAGAGCATGACATTCTTGGTGTAGATGAAAAACAGAACCTCACCACCACAAAACTGGACGAATTGAATCGTGACCTCACCGCAGCCGAATCGGCCCGGATGGAAAAGGAATCGCTGTACCGCATGGCGGAAGCAGGCGGCTCCGATTCGTTGAACGCGATCAACGGCGCGCAACCAACAAGGTCGGGAGATCAATCATCCCTTCTCGACCGGTTGCGCGATCAGGAGGCCCAGCTCAAAATCCAGCAGGCGCAATTGAGTACGCAATTCGGACCGTCTTATCCGAAAGTGGTCCAACTCAACAGTCAACTCAAGGAACTCGACGTCCAGATTCAGGTTGAGACAAAGAAAATCGTGGGCGGCTTGCGGGGCGACTATCTCGCTGCGTTGCAGCGCGAGAACCTCTTGCACGGCGCGCTGGACCAGCAGAAGCAGGAGGCCAACAAGCTTAACGAGAACGCCATTGAATACAATCTGCTGAAACGCGACTTGGATACCAATCGCACTCTCTACGAAAGCCTTCTGCAAAAATTGAAGGAAGCAGGGATAACCGCGAGCTTAAAGTCCAACAATTTTCGCATCATCGATCCCGCTCGCATCCCGAGCTCTCCCGTCGAGCCCAATATTCCCCGCAATTTCGCACTGGCCCTCGCTCTCGGACTCTCCACGGGTATCGGCTTAGGTTTCTTAATCGATGGCTTGGACAATTCCGTCCGTACCCCCGAGCAAGCCCAGGCAATTTCCGGTTTACCTTCGTTAGGCATGATCCCGCTGGGATCACGAAGCATGACCGAATTTGAAAAGAAGCCGCGGCTGGCGTCCGGTTCCTCGAAAGAAGCGGTCGAACTCGTGACGCAGGCGCGTCCCCAATCACGCATGGCGGAGGCCTATCGAGCTTTGCGTACTTCGCTTTTGTTGACATCGGCTGGCACGCCGCCCAAGACGATTCTCGTCACCAGCGCACTGCCGCAGGAAGGCAAGACGACAACCAGCATTAACTGTGCCGTGGTGCTCGCGCAAAAAGGTTCGCGCGTTCTGCTCGTCGACGCCGACCTACGCCGTCCCGGCGTTCACAAGACGCTTGGCATGGGCCCTTGCGCCGGATTGAGCAACGTTCTCACTAACAGCGCAACTCTGCAGCAAGCGATTGTTCGCTCCAGCATTTTGCCTAACTTGTTCATTCTGCCCGCGGGAACGCCTCCGCCAAACCCGGCCGAGCTTCTGGCCTCGACCAACATGAAAGACCTCCTTGCAGAGCTACGCGCGGATTACGACCACATCGTCATTGATACACCGCCCACACTCTCCGTCACCGATGCCGTTATTATGGCAACCCGCGCCGACACTGTTATCCTCGTCATTCGCTCCGGCCAGACTACTCGTCAGGCCTTGCAGCGATCTCGCGACCTGCTGACCCAAGTCAACGCACATATAGCTGGCGTTTTGCTCAATGCCGCTGATCTGGATTCCGCAGATTACCGCTACCACTACGAATATCAGGGCAAATACGGTGATCGGTACTATCAGGACGGCTCGGCGGATTTGCCTGTAGAATCGGCTCCCAAGGCCGCGATCCGCGATCTTTAAGGTAGCCAGCTTGGCGCCCCGATTCATCGCTGAATGACATGCACATACCCCTCCCCACTCCTTTCCGAAAATATTTATTCCTCTTCGTTTCTTTCGTTGCTGTCTCCTTCTATGTCCACTGGTGTTCCAAGGCGTGGCTCGCCGCTCGCGCCGCCAATCCGGCAAGTTTTCCCGGTCTCACCAAAGCCGTCCATTTGCAACCGGGTGACGCAAACTATCACTATCTTCTTGGGCGCTATCACATCCTTATCTCGCAATCGCCTCAGTTGGCGTTGCCTTCATTCCTACAAGCTGCTTCATTGAATCCACACCGTTCGGATTATTGGTTCAGCCTCGCCACCATTTATGAAGTCCTAGGTGACCCCGCTTCGGAAAAATTTTCGCTCGAACGCGCAATTCACGCAGATCCCACCACGCCCACCGTTGCCTGGGAAGCAGCGAATTTTTATTTGGCGCAAGGCGATGTCGATCAAGCTCTGCGCGAATTCAATGTTGTCCTCAAGAGCGGCTCGTATCGCATCCCAGACTCCATTCGCCTTTGCTGGCAGGCAAAGCCCGATGCGGAGTACCTAGTTAGGAGTGTTCTTCCCCCAAATCCCGACGTTTACTTCACCTTGCTCGATTACCTCGTCTCCATCCGGCAGAATGCTCCCGCGGCACAAGTCTGGGCACATCTCGTTCAGCTCAATCAGCCTGTCGAGCGGAGCCGCGTCCTCGAGTACGTGCGTGTTTTGCTCGCCTCGCAGGATGTAACTCAGGCCATGCTGGTTTGGCAGCAGGCCGCAAACCTCGCCGACCTTGCCGCCTACCAGCCTTCGCCAGACAATCTGATCATCAACGGCGATTTCAGCCTCGACATTCTCAACGCGGGCTTCGGTTGGCGCTATGACGAAGTTCCCGGAGTCGAATTGGCTTTGGATCCAACCCAATCTCGCAGCGGGCGCCAATCGCTTTCCATCTCGTACGACAGCGCAAATCTGAGTGATTCCGGGCTATCACAGCAAATTCCGGTCCAGCCAAATAATACGTACGAATTCTCCGCAAATTTCAAAGCGCCCGACATCCAGGGCGCCGGCGGTCCGCAATTTCTTATTATGGATGCAGGGTCGGGCAAGCAGTATTTTGCGAGTGACGATTTGAAAGACGCCGATTTCTGGAAGCAAATAAGTGGAACATTTACTACCGGCCCTGACGCGCGCCTGTTGATATTGCGGATTCAACGAGTTCCTTCCCAAAGTCCAATTCGCGGCAAACTTTGGATTGATGGCCTACGCTTAAAACCTCAGTCCCCCAGTACCGAGAAAGCGGGCGCACCGCATGAGTGACCCTGTGCTCACTCCCGGCGCACCGGCGGCATCTTCGTACGCCGTGTCCCAACACGGATTTGCAGATGCGTTCATTCTCTATGCGACTTTTGTTGTATTGCTCGGGAGTCCGCTGGCTTTTGGAGCAGTGCAAGCGTGGGCGCGTTTCGCCTTGGAAGTATGCGCCGCTACTTTACTCATGCTATGGACGATTCAGCAAGCGCGGCGGGCCGAAATCCGCATTGTCGGCAATCCCCTGTTCGCTCCCATGCTTGCTTTCGCCGCTATCGCCGGTCTGCAACTCGTCGCCAGCTCAACCGCATATCGCTACGCAACGGAATCTCAATTGGCACTTTATGCTGCCTACGGCGCATTCAGTTTCTTGATCGTCCAGCTCTTGCGGCGCACTCGCCAAATCAAACGTTTGGCTGTTGTTTTCACAGTTTATGGTGCCGCCGTCGCGTTCTTCGCGCTTCTTCAGGGGCTAAGTTCCAACGGCAAGTTGTATTGGTTGCACCAGCCCTCTCTTGGCGGTTGGATCTACGGGCCCTATGTCAATCACAACCACTATGCCGGTCTCATGGAAATGCTGCTGCCTATGGCCTTGGCAGTAGCCCTTTCTCATTACAGCAACACTGTGCAGAAGGTCTCCGCGTCGTTGGCAGCGATGCTCATGGCCATTACGATTTTCCTCTCCGGATCGCGCGGCGGGATGGTAGCCTTCGCAGCCCAAATCACGATCCTCAGCGTCATCATCTTGCGTCACAAGCGTAATCGCGCCGCCTTTCTCGTGGCGATTCTGG
>JBEKTR010000099.1:0-11954 GCA_049515835.1 Terriglobales bacterium | reverse complement strand
TTCGCCACTGAAAAGTCAGTCCCAAGAAAGCCTTGACAAATATTCTGCGGCCATGTATTTAGATATATATCTAATTAAACGGTTGCCTAAATAAGGCAACAAGCAGCCTAACGACGAACGGTAACCGACTGACGACTAGTTATGAATAAGGCATTCAAAGCGCTCGCCGACTCCACTCGCAGGGAAATCCTCCGCTTGCTTCGGCATGGCGAAAGAACTGCGGGCGATCTGGCCGAGCGCTTCGATATGACCAAGCCGTCGATGTCGCATCACTTTTCTGTGCTGAAGGATGCCGACTTGATTACCAGTCGGCGCGAAGGCCAGCAGATTTGGTATTCGCTGAACACAACCGTGGTGCAGGACGTTCTGGCCTGGAGTCTTGATCTGATGGGCGAAACCCAAGAACAACAAAATGAAGACTCGCAAAACAAGGCAGCGAACAAAGAAGACAAAACGATTGCGTGGGCGAAGAAGCCTGGAGGTAAATCATCATGACGACGACAACAACGACGACAAGGACTTCAAAATACTTCTGGATGGCAATTCTCTTGACCGTGCTCGCGGGCATTGCGACAGTGGCTGTCTATCCCCAGTTGCCGGCGATGGTGCCCACGCATTGGAACATCAACAACCAGGTCAACGGTTACAGCCCCAGGAGCATCCTCTTCATCTTCGGTCCGGGGATGATGTCCTTCATCATTCTGCTCACCAGCGTGCTGCCCTGGCTTTCACCCAAGCACTTCGAGCTGGACACGTTTCGCGATACCTATCTCTACATCATGCTGCTCATTGTTACTCTGATGGGATATGCCTACTCGGTGATTCTCTGGGTGGGCACGGGACATGAGATGAACGTCGGGCGCGCCATTATCGGCGGCGTGTCGCTGCTATTTATTCTTCTGGGAAACGTGATGGGCAAGCTGCGCCGCAATTTCTACTTCGGCGTGCGCACGCCCTGGGCCTTGGCCAATGAACGCGTCTGGAACGCCACCCATCGCTTTGCCGCCAAAACATTCGTCGTCGCAGGGCTCATCGGATTCTTGCTGGCTCTGTTCGATGTCACCGGCTGGATTCCCATCATCCCCTTGTCGGCCGCCGCCCTGATTCCCGTGATTTACTCGCTGGTCATTTACAAGCAGATGGAGAAGCGCGGGGAGCTTTCAACTCCATCGCCATTAGGAGGTGCAAGATGAAAATCATAATCTCCGTGCTTATATTTATTTCGATCACAACGTTTATGTACGCGCAGGATATCGCCGGCGATTGGCAGGGAACGCTCCACGCTGGCCAGGCCGATCTTCACCTAGTTCTCCACATCACCAAAGCCACAGATGGAACCCTGAGAGCAACTCTGGATAGCGTGGATCAGGGCGCGAACGGAATTCCTGTCACCACGATATCCGTAAAAGGCTCAGAAATGGATTTCGCGGTAAATGCCGTGCACGGGTCTTATGAAGGCAAGCTAAACGCGGATGCCACAGCCGTGAGCGGAACCTGGTCGCAGGGCATGCCGCTGCCTCTCGAATTCAAGCGGTCTGCGAGTCCGACCCAGGTTGAACACAAAGCGGCCCCGCCTTCCGATATTGACGGCGCCTGGTTGGGCACGCTCGATACCGGGGAAATCAAACTCCGCGTGGTCTTCCACATCATGAATACCCAGGACGGCCTGATCGCCACGATGGATAGCCTCGATCAGAACCTCAAAGGCATGCCCATGACCGCGGTCACGCGCAAAGGGATGTCACTCAAGATCGAGTCTACGCAACTTTCAGGCGGATATGAAGGCAATATCAGCAAAGACCTCACCACCATTGACGGCACCTGGACCCAGCACGGCTCCAGCATGCCGCTGGTGCTAAAACTGGTCAAGAACGTGGCGGAGCTTGAGCTCCATCGTCCGCAAAACCCGGTCAAGCCGTATCCTTATCGGGATGAAGAAGTGAGCTACCCCAACCCGGCACAGAATGTAACTCTCGCAGCCACGCTGACCATTCCTCTGGGGAAGGGGCCGTTTCCGGCTGCGCTCTTAATTACCGGCTCCGGCCCGCAAGATCGCGATGAAAGCATTCTCGGCCACAAACCTTTTCTGGTTCTTTCCGACTATCTCACCCGCAAGGGTATCGTAGTTTTGCGCGCGGACGACCGCGGCATCGGCAAATCCACCGGCAACTTCGCCACCGCGACCACCGCCGATTTTGCCACCGACGTTGAAGCCGGTGTGAGTTACCTAAAGACTCGCAGCGAAGTTGATCCTCACGAGATTGGGCTGATCGGCCATAGCGAAGGCGGGATCATCGCCCCCATGGTCGCAGCCCGCGATCACGACGTAGCTTTCATTGTCATGATGGCTGGCTCCGGCGTTCCCGGAGACGAAATTCTCGCAGAGCAAGTCCGGCTCCTCAATCTGGCCAGCGGAAAATCAACGCAAGAAGCAGACAAAGACGCCGCGGAGGAGCGCGAAGTGATTGCCCTCGTTGAGCACGAGCCAAACAACGCCGAGTTGGAAAAGAAACTACGCGGCAAAATTCCCGACGTCCAACTCGGGATGCAGGCCAAAGCGCTTGGTTCGCCGTGGTTCCGTTATTTCCTGTCCTATGATCCGGCGACCGCGCTCCGCAAGGTCACCTGCCCGGTGCTCGCCATCAATGGAGAAAAAGATACCCAGGTTTCTCCGTCGCAGAATCTGCCCGCCATCCGTAGGGCGCTGGAAGCCGCAGGAAACAAGAACTTCGAAGTCGATGAATTGCCCGGGCTGAACCATCTTTTCCAGACTGCCAAGACCGGCGCGCCTTACGAATATGCTCAGATCGAGGAGACCATGTCGCCGGTCGCACTCGACAAGATTGCGACTTGGATCCTGAAACAAGAAGTGGCGAAACAAGAAGTCGTGAAACAAGAGAAATAAGTTGTCACGTCGTCCATTCCGGGTCCGCCACAATCGCTACCTGTGAAGCGGCCTTAGTTGCTGATCAGATGCACGGGCACCGGAGAAATGCTGTCGCCCTGCACCGGAGGCGAGCCGGCAACATTATCGCTGCAACCCGCAATGTTGACGATGCGGATCGTAATTGCTCCGGTGCTGCTGTTGACGCTTGTGACGAAAGCTTGCACGAAACCAATAATGTTGACAGGTGAGGCAGTAGGGATGGGCGGCTGCCCCGTCACATAATTGAAAACAGGAATCGTCACTAAAGAGTCGCTCGTTGAAATGAGATCGCCCACATTGATCCCATTGGAAATTAGGCGGTTATTGGCTCCCGCAAACATCTGGGTGACTACTATGGGTGCAGCGGATGAGCACGAACCGGGGCCATCGGCGCCCATGCAATCCTGCCCCAGGCCCATTCCGCTTCCGCTCGCGCGAATTAAACACTCCGTTCCCGTGTTGGTGTAGTTGATCGCGCCGCAGTTGGTGGCGTCAATACTCACCTGTTGCAGGCTGGTGCTGGAACTGCACGATATCGGCTGCGGGCTGCAAGCCGCTATGTTTTGTTCATAGGAGCACGAATCCGGCGCACAGGCTGGCACAGTGGTGGGCGCATCCAGTGAGGCGGGCAGATAGTGGGCTGCAGTTGGACTAACAGTGGGCTGCCCGCTGCAACCGCCAGGGCCGGCGCAAGTCGGCGTCAACGGATATGGAATGCCAAGCTGATTATCAGTCAAATTAGGGGTGCCGGTGGCGGGATTAAAAATATTACTGTTTCCGTCAAGCCCCAAATTCGGCAGCAGCCACGGTTTTACGCATTGTGGCTGCACGGGAAGATTATTGCTAGGGTAGCCCGGGTTGTAAGCCTCCGCATTGGACGTTGCGGCCACCGGCAAGGCCGTATTTCCCCATATCCGCGAGAAGAATGCGGGTACTCCAGTCGCCTTTACAGTTACACTTACCTGTGGATTGGTGGGGTTGGCGGGAGCAGGGATGTTGACGGTAACATTGCCTGCCAGAATCGGCTGGCCGGCGATTTTATTCTGAGTGGCGACTGTGGTCGCGAGCGCTGCCGCAATCGGCTGGATCGTTGCCCACGGAATTGTGCCCTGGTCGGTGGTATAGCCTGAATTTGCGATTGCCTTGGCTCCGGCCAATGCCGCGGCATCCGCAGCCAAACGTGCATCGTTATGTGCGCTGTAAAGGGCGACGAGGTCGATCGCTAGTGCCGCCATCGCCAAAATCATAAAGCTCAGTCCGACGGCAATCAGGATCATCGTGACCCCGCGCTCTCGATTGCGTCCGGCGTTTCGTGCGAATTCTGCGCTGATCTTCATATCTCGCTATGACTGGTTGGCTGCGTAAGCCTCCACATTCAGAAACGGCGGCAGCGTTGAGGATCCCCCCACCAGCTGTATCACATTTTGGAACTGCCAAAGATAGGGATAGGAAACCGTGACATGGCTGTAAATAACTTTCTCGCCCGTCGAGGCTGGCCCGGAACAATTGGGGAAGGGCTGAATGCCGTTGGGTACGCAGCCGCGGTCGATCACGATCGTGAGTGTCCCCGGACAGCCTGTAGTGGTGTAAGTCCACGCGACCGTCGTAGTTTTGACCACGGTCGGCGAGCCGCCGCAGTTGACTGTGTTAGGCTGCGCGCCCGGCAGTACATTCTGGTCAGCCAAATCGAGAAAAATTGCTTTTTCGATCGCCTGAATGGACGGGGGAGGCGGAACGGTCGCTACGAGTAGATCATAGGTGGGTTGCGTTGCCGCGACTAATGCACCTTCTTGGGCCGCGCTCGCCAGCTTCTGTTTCAGATTGAAAGCTCCGCTGAAATCAAAAATGCCCACCGCGAAAATTGTAAGCAGTGGAACGCATACCGCAAATTCGGCAATTTGAGATCCATCCGCGTCTTTGCAGCATCGCCATATTTGCCGTATTGTTCTGGCGAAGCGCATCAATTTTGCACCTGGCTCGATCCAACCACGCTGATCATAATTGCCTGCAAACTAAAATTCGGATAGGTCGGGAAAGGCAGTCCGGCGCCAAAAGGATATTGGAAAGTGATAATCGTTCCGCATTGCTGCGGATTCCCAGGCACGCCGTTCCCCGTGTTGACCTGGACAAAACGGTAAACCGTAATGTTATGCACAGTGGTTGACGGGGCATAGCCCGGCGAAGCAGGGGCTGCGCACGGCGCGCGGAATTCGGGCGGCAGCGTTGGGTTCGTCACTTGAATTTTTGTCGGATCGAGGCGAGCCGTCTGGAGTATCCCGACCACATCATTATCCACGGCAGTATCGTTCGGCAGTTGGGTTGAGTTCCACGTGCCCGCGCCGCCGACACAAGTTGCGCAAACAGGGCGGGAGGCAAAGCGCGCACCTTCGCGGGCCGCCGAAGTTACAGTTCCGTAGGTATTGAAAGCCAGGCCGAACCAGAGGATGGCAAAAATGAATAGGAACACAAGAGGGAGCACAACGGCCGCTTCGGCGATTTCCGAACCTTCTGGATCACGCAATATCGCAAGACACCGCCGCGAAGAGAGAACCAGAACTAAACGCGCGCGATTCAATGTAATCCCCCTGCATGCCTAAAAACGTAAATCGCGACCGCCACAGCTGCCGAAACTCCGAACGGCACTTTAATCGCGTCCGGATTATCCAGCGTCACTTCGCTCGCCGGTTTGTGCAGCGTCAACATCGCGCCCAGCAGATTAAGCATGTTCTTAATCGTACGCCCCAGCCGTCCGCTTGCGATAACCATACCGATTGCCACGAGCCCGTTAATCAGCACCGTCAATACCAGAACGCTAATAAAGCCATGTAGGCCAATGCAGGCCCCGATGGCTCCCATCAGCTTCCAGTCGCCCGCGCCCAGGCTGCGTAACAGAACGAAGGGCAAAAGCACCAGCAGCCCTAATCCTGCTCCAAGGAGCGCTTCTTTCGCTCCGCTCCAACCACTCACGATGGAGTTCGCCGCAATTCCCAGAAAGAAGCAGGGCACCGTCAACCAATTCGGAATTCGCCGGTAGCGCCAGTCCGTCCAGCCCGCGATAACTGCCAACGCGAGTGCAACCACCAACGGGGTATATCTCATGATTGGAGGTCGCGCGAATCGCCGCTATAGCGGTTCAGCCAGTATCTACTGACGGCCTTTATCGCGGGAAACCGCATCTAGCGGGGATTTTCACACAGTCATGACGGCAAGTCAATGCAAAGGAAGGTAATGCAAAGGCTCCCGCCCTTGTCATTCCGAAGACCCGCGCTTTTCATCGCGGGCGAGGAATCTTGCGCGGAGTGATCATGCTGTCGCCTGCGATTGCCGCGCAATCTACCGATTCAGACTCTGTCCACCCTCACGCAAGGCAATTTGCCGCCGCGCATTGTCGGCAAGTGTCTTGGCCTGCGGCAGCAAGTCCAGTGCTTTGAGGACTTGCGGGTCGCTCTCCGCCCTGACTTTCAGCCCTTCTTCCTGGCCAAACGCGTCGGTAACGATTTCGCTCTTGATGTTCGAGCGCACCCACTCGTTGTTCTCGGCCAAGTCGGCTTCGGTATAAGTAATTTTTTCGTCGGTCAGGAACTTCCGGAAGTCTTGCATCACAGCATCGTCCACTTCGAAGGTCTTGGCCGGCTTGTGATCAATAACGTAGTGCTTGGCAAAATTGAAGAACGCGTAGTGCTGAAGCAGCGCATCCTGGAAGTGGTTAGTCTTAATGGGGTCGATTTTCACGTCCGGCGTAATTCCTCCGCCGCCATAAACCGTGCGACCGCTGTCTGTCAGCTTAACTTCCTTGCCCGAGTTGTTATCGGTATCGCGGTCGAAATAGTAGTCATACAGCGAAACGTTCGAGTAATCACGCTGAATCAGACGGCCGCTCGGCGTGTAGTACTTGGCAGTGGTCAGAGCGAGACCGGTGTTCTCAGCCAGCGGATAAACCGTCTGCACCAAGCCCTTGCCAAATGTAGTTTCGCCGACAATCAAACCGCGATCATGATCTTGAATTGCCCCGGAAACGATTTCCGCAGCCGACGCCGTTCCGCGATTAACAAGCACGACCAGCGGATAATCCTGACCGCCATTGCCATGCGCGGCAACATAGCGTTTTTCCGGGGACGACCGTCCGCGATGGGAAACGATCAACTGCCCTTTATGCAGGAACTTGTCGGCCACGCCGACGCCCTCGTTCAATAAGCCGCCGGGGTTTTGCCTCAGGTCAAGAATCAAGCCCTTTAGATCGCCCATCTCCGCCAGCGCGTCGGAAACTTCCTTCTCAGTCGTCTCGCTGAAGCTGGAGACGTGCATATAGCCCACGCCTGGGCGAATCATGAAATGCAGGTCCACGCTATAGCGCGGAATCTCATCGCGCACCACGGCAAACTCGATTGGTTTGTCCGCACCCTCGCGGGCGATGGTAATGTGCACCGTCGTTCCCCGCGGTCCGCGGAGCAAATCCGCCACGTCGCTCGTGCTCATGTTATCGGTCGCTTTACCATCCACGGCCACAATAATGTCTCCGGGCCGGATGCCTGCGCGGTACGCCGGTGTTCCGACAAACGGCGCAATAACAATGACTTTGTTGTTGCGCGGGCCGACTGTCATGCCCACGCCGTAATACTTGCCGCGCTGATCTTCGCGCAGGGCAGCGTACTGCTTGGGATCAAAGAAATTGGAGTGCGGATCGAGCACATGCAGCATGCCGGGAATGGCGCCGTTATAGATCGCCTTGTCAGGGTCCACCGGTTCGGCGTAGTTCTGCTCGATCAGGTCATACACGTTTGCGAACTGCCGCAGGCTGTCACGCACGTCGCCATCGCTATCGGCGACCACGGAGGGGTTCTTCTGCGCGAAAAGCATGCCCAGAAAACCACACAAAACGATGATTCCAATTGTCAGGGAAAAACTTCGGCGGGAACTGCTTGCCATGTTCGGATTATCCTTGGGTGAAGGCATCGATTAAGGGAAAAGAGCCTCATCACCGCGTATTAACTGAAGTATAGCATGTGCTTACAAGGCCTCCGGACTGGCAAACGTACCGAAGTAACCAACGCCCTGTCCGTCGGCATGAGGCTTCATTCAGCGTAACGCTTAATGGATAAGATGCGTAGAAATCCCGTTTAGTTTCCGATATTTGCCTGACATTGTTGGATGTCACAAGTTGGCCCCGCGCGCGTTGCCGTTCGCCGTTATGCGGCAGTATGATGCATCTATGAGTTTTTCCGAGACTATCTTCCTGTTTTTCGTGGCTCTGTTGATTTTTGGCCCTAAGAAATTGCCAGAAATCGGCCGCCAGGTGGGGAAGATTCTCAATGATTTCCGGCGCGCCTCGAATGAGTTCAAGGCCCAGATCGAAGCCGAGATTTCGAAAGCCGACTCGGAAAACCAGAGAAAATCCTGGCAAGACAAGCCGAAGAACACGGTGATGTTGCCGACTGCGCTGCCCGAAGGAACGGTTTCGGCTGATTCGGCGACGATTGCGATTGCGCCTATCGCTTCACGACCTTCGGAAAATCCCGTCCCGCAAGAGCCTTTCCAGGAAAGTACATTAGCAAAGGCGCCCGATGCCTGAGTTTGCGGCCGTCAATCCGCCCGACGAAGTGCAAGAAGCGCTGCCCGCAATGGGTTTTCTTGACCATCTGGAGGAGCTCCGCAAGCGCATTTTCTATTGCCTGATTGCAGTTGTGATCGGTTTTTTCGCATGCTGGGGATATCACGAATTTATTTTCAGCCTGATGCAGAAGCCCATCATGGAAGCACTGCGCGCCAACGGCCTCGCGGAAAAGCTGGTTTATCTCAATCCAACAGACGCTTTCAACTTGTATCTCAAGCTCGCCTTTATGGCGGGGGTGTTCGTGACTTCGCCATTCCTCCTGTTCCAACTGTGGCTATTTATTTCGCCCGGGCTTTACCGAAATGAGAAGCGGTATGTTTTCCCCTTCATGTTTTCGACTATCGGCCTGTTTCTCGCGGGCGGATATTTCGGCTACAAAATAGTCTTTCCGGCCGCGCTGCAATTTCTCATCGGCTTCGGCAAGCAGTTCACGCCGATGATCACGATTCATGAATACACCGACCTGTTTCTGAGCGTCATTCTCGGATTGGGGGTGGTGTTTGAGATGCCAATCGTAATTTTCTTTCTGGCGCTGATGGGTGTAGTGACGGCGGGTTGGATGTGGCGAAACATACGCTACGCCATTCTCGCGATTTTCATTGTTGCGGCGATTCTCACGCCCACGCCCGATATTTTGAATATGTGCATCTTTGCCGCGCCCATGGTGGGCTTGTATCTGTTGAGCATTGGCATTGCATGGGCGGTGCATCCTAAGCAGCGCAAAGCCCGCCTTGAAAGAAAAGAATCATGAAGTTTGTTTGCCGCGGGACGAAATTCGCATTGATTTTCTTCCTTGCCCTGACGTTGGCCGCCTGCACGCAGAATAAAACTGCGCCGGACGCAGAAGACAATAGCAGCGCCGCGGCGGCGGCTCCGACAGCACAGAACGCTGCGCCCGTGATCCCGGATGTTACCGGAGCTCCTCCAGCTTTTGATTCCGAGCGAGCCTGGCAATACACCAAAGATGTTGTAGCCTTTGGCCCACGTCCCATCGGCAGCGCGAACCACAAGAAGCTTGAAGACTACATCCTGGCTCACTTGAAAGGCGATGACGTCGTCGCCGATACGTTCATGGCCGACACGCCTGCGGGGCAATTGCCCGTGCGCAACATCATTGCGAGATATCAGGGGATCAAAGATGGCGTGATTATCATCGCCGGGCACTACGATACGGGATATCCCTTGCGCGACTCCGGATATGTCGGCGCCAACGATGGCGGGTCTTCAACGGCAGTTCTTCTGGAACTCGCCAACCAGTTGCGCGGTAAAAAGCGCGAAGGCTACAGCGTGTGGCTGCTGTGGACGGACGGCGAAGAAGCCGTCAAAGAATGGAAGAACGGCGTGGACAGCGTTTATGGCGTGCGCTACCTCGCCAACCAGTGGCAGAAAGATGGCACGCTCAAAACCATCAAGGCGTTTTTGTTGGCGGACATGATTGGCGATGCTGATCTAAACATCGATCGCGACGAAAATTCAACGCCCTGGCTCGAAGACCTGATTTACCGTGCGGCAGCACAGCTCGGCTATCAGTCCCATTTTTATGCGCGCAAAGTTGGCATGGACGATGACCACACGCCGCTCGTCCAGCTGGGCGTACCCAGCGCCGACTTGATTGATTTCGATTACGGATACGGCAACGTCTTCTGGCATACTCCGCAGGACACGCTGGACAAGCTCAGCCCGAAGAGTATCGCCATTGTTGGGGAAGTGATTCTCGAAACCGTGCGGATGCTCGATGCCTCGTCGGGCCAAACGCACACCCAGACGAATGCTCGACCTTAGCTTCGGGTCTGATACCTACCGCCTAGGACGCTCGTTACACCATCCACATTGTCATTCCGAATGCCCTTTAGGGCTGAGGAATCTGCTTTTGGGCCTAGCGTAGGGTTCGCTTCGCTCGTTGGAGTGAAAGCTTCGGGTCCGATGCTTTTCAGGAATCCTGTTTAATTGCGTTTTGCAGGCCCTAGCACGCGCTTTGGTAATCGGAGTTGAGTTGGAGTATAGTGGCAAAAACGACGCAGCCTGGGGCAAGTTAAATCGTTTTAACGACCATCCATTTGGTGTTTATTTTCAATGAGTTACGGGCGATGTTTTCCACAGGGGTTGAATGTTTGAACGTCACAGTGGAAATGTTCACAGATCACATTAACCAAGAGCAGTTTCCTCACTACTGGGGCGTTTTCGAATAATTCCCGCTGGCCGGATTGCGCCGAAATCGCATTGGCGCGTGCAGAGATCGAGTGGGCAGCTATTGAGATTCCGTGCGTGTGTCGCGCAAAAGGACGACGTCGGAGACAACATGCACGCGATCGACTGCGAGCAATTTGCCGTCCGGGGAAAATTGAAAGGAAAGGATTCGATCCGACGTAAAGTTGGTCAAGCGATGACCCGGCGAGCCATCGAGGGGTTGCACCCATATGTTGCCAACACCGTTTTCAATGATCGTGTATGCCACAGCGTTGCCATCCGGAGTAATAGCGACAACGGGATAAATGTCAGACCGTGGGTTTACATATTTCGCCGGCGCATCGGCGTTAGCGGTCACATCTACGAAGGCAATTCTTCTTGTGTAAGTGCCCGCGTCACCGCCTCTTACCTCGATCTCCGGCAGCAACTTGCCATCGGGCGAAAAGTTTACTCCGCCCTGCATCCAACCAGTCGGGACTACGCTAGCCTTAACAAGTTCCGGAGCGCTCCCATGAATGGCCATCTTCATGATCCGAAGGGCGTTTCTGTCGTAATAGTAAAAAGATTTACCGTCCGGCAAGCAACGAGGATTCATGTCACTCGTACCCGTCGTAAGCCGTTTCGGGTTGGAACCATCTGCGTTCACGCGCCATATCTTGAACGCGTCTCTTCCTTCGCCAAGAGATGTCGTGAAGAGGATAGGGCCGCTTTGACCGCAAACCGACGACGACTGAATTGCCGCAGATTCGTCACTAAAGAGAGTTGTTTGCCGGCTGCCGTCGGGTGACATTCGCAGGATGGAAGTTGCCATGGTGATGATCAAATCACCATGACCGTCCCAATCCACGGCGATAACCTTGGCTTGATCCCTAAGGCCTGGAAGCGCCACAGGAATGCCGTTCCCGTCGTTGGGTACGAGGAAAACTGAATCAGACCTTTGAAACTGAACCGAGACCATCGCCCGGTTGTCGCCTGAAAGGCTTAGTGTTTGAAAACCGCGCGAGTCATTCGTAAGCGGACGGAACAGGCCGCCCGGAAACGAAACCAAACCAATTTGCCCATTGGTTGAGGCCGACGTTCGATCTGTATAGTTGACGAGCAATCCGCGCCCATCAAAAGTCCATGCCAAGTCTGTGAATTCCCTGTCCGGGAACGACGTAAGGGGAGTTTTTTTAGCGCTTGCCAGCGCAAATGTGATTATCTGGCCTCCGGAAATCATCGCAATCCGCT
>JBEKTR010000098.1:0-11967 GCA_049515835.1 Terriglobales bacterium | reverse complement strand
TCGCTGAAGCCCGCGATAACGAAGAGGATGAGCGCCCACTTGTACTTACCATCCACCAAATAGTTCACAATGAAGGGCAGGAACATCATGCGCAACAGAGTGAGCTGATTGGGAAAAGTGAGAAGTTGAGAGAGCCGGATGACGGCTTCCTGTTGAAGTTCTTTGAGCTTCGGCGGAGCGGGTGACGGCACGAGAAGATTGTCGCCGGATAGATGGGCAATTGCAACTGAGGGATGCATGTGCGCTCGCGTCCGAAATTCGAAGTTGAATAAACAGGGGCTGGAATGCGAGGCGCCACGGACGGCGAAGCCGGGAATCCTAACAAGCTGCTGGGCACGAATGACTTTAGTTACTTTTCCGGAACTCGACGTGAGGTCCCAGCTTTGGCAGGTTTCGCCAGTAGAGAAACGATATTCCTCGCCATGGAACTGGAAGTAGGTGGTGA
The DNA here is from genome assembly GCA_049515835.1 of Terriglobales bacterium. Taxonomy (GTDB): domain Bacteria; phylum Acidobacteriota; class Terriglobia; order Terriglobales; family Acidobacteriaceae; genus JAJPHW01. The sequence goes on along the minus strand of JBEKTR010000098.1, from coordinate 11,522 downwards.
CCACCGTTTGCCCAGTGACGTTAGTAACGCTGGGGAATACCGGTCATCCCTCTAGAATAGCCGGGTGAGGCGTCTAAGTTTAAGCAATCACAAGTGGATGTTGCTGGCGTCTGCGCTGGCTTGCGCACAGTTTGCCTGCTCTCTGGCACTGCAACCAGGTTACCATCTCACTGCCGCCGTCGACGTAATTCAGACATTGTTATTGTTATCCGTCGTACTGGCGATGGCGGTGAACGTCCCGCGATCCAAGCAGCGCACGCGGATTTTTTGGATGCTGTTGACGCTGGGAACCGGGGCGTGGCTGGTCACGCAGGTGATGTGGACATATTTTGAAGTGTTTCGGCATCAGAGCGTTCCCAATCCTTTCGCCGGCGATGTAATCCTCTTCCTACATCTGGTGCCGTTAATGGGAGCGTTGGCGTTGCGCCCGCATCGTCCACCAAATGATCACAGTCTCGAACTGGGCACAATCGATTTCAGCCTGCTTTTTGCCTGCTGGCTCTATTTGTATCTCTTCACCGTTATTCCCTGGCAATACATCACGGTCGATGTGCAGCTCTATGGGCGCAATTTTGACGTGCTTTACACGGCCGAACACATCGTTTGCCTGGTAGGCGTAAATCTAGTGTGGCAGCGGAGTGTTGGAGCCTGGAAGCTCGTTTATCGGCAACTGTTTTGGGCAAGCGCGGTGTATGCGCTGGCTTCGATTAGCGCGGGGCTGGCCATTGATTTTGGGGCCTATTACAGCGGCGGCATCTACGACGTACCACTCGCCATTGGCATGGTTCTGTTTACCAAGGTCGGGCTGACCGCGCGCGCACACGAACTGGATAACAACCCGGTCGAGAGAACGAAAGGTGTGAACAGCATTTGGATTGCGCGCCTCGCGATGTTTGGCGCGCTTTGCCTGCCGGTCCTGGCCATCGCTTGTTTGATAAACGGTTTTATGCCGGCCCCGGTGAAAAGCTTCCGGCTGTTCTTGACGCTGGTGGCCATCATCGTGGTGGGAAGTCTGCGTTCATTGCGACAGCACAAACTGGATAAAGCCTTACAGCAGGCTCACCAGGACCTGCGTGAAGATTCCATTACTGATTCACTGACCGGGACGCGCAACCGACGATTCTTCACGTCAACGATTGAAGGGGACGTGCAGCAAGCGATTCGAGCTTATGGCGAGGGTCAGGAGTATGGCACGCGCAATCGTGACCTGATTTTCTACCTCATCGATGCGGATTGCTTCAAAGAAGTGAACGATCTCTATGGACATGATCTCGGCGATCGCGTGCTCGTCGAGACGGCGAAACGAATTAGTTCGGCCATACGTAATTCGGACGTGTTGATTCGCTGGGGCGGAGATGAATTCCTTGTCGTGTCGCGCTATACGAATCGGGAAGAGGCGACCACCCTCGCCGAGCGTGTACTCGATGCGGTGGGCGGCAGCGCATTTGACTTGCGGACGCATCGCTTACAGCGGAGTTGCACAATCGGTTGGGCGGTGTTCCCGTGGTATCTGGATGCCGCCAACGAAGTTCCCTACGAAGAAGTATTGCGGCTGGCGGATGCCGCGCTTTACGAAGCCAAGAGTGCGGGCAGGAACCAATCTATCGGCATGGTGCCTACGCGGCAGCGCAGCAAGCCAATTACAGCGGAAACCATCAGCAGCAAGAAAGAAAGTCTCGCGGAACGATTAGCAGCAACCACAGTCCGAACTCGAGGGCCTATCCCGGGTGTGGCGCGAGAGAGCACTGATACTCAAGCAAAGGCTGCGGCCGCTTCACAAGTGGAAGACTAGCCGACAGGGAAGAATTCCCACAAATTGCACCGGAACTGCATCCCGCATAGTCTAATGGTCAGTGTCGCCTGACCCCCTACAAACCTCGAATAAGCCCACCAAGAAGCAGCGTCTGCGGGCTGTCTTGCCCGCCATCCGCGAGCTGATTGCCCCGCGCAAAGGATTGCTCGCATTGGGTTTTACTTTGATGATGGTGAATCGGTTCGCGGGAATGGTGCTGCCGTATTCCACCAAATATCTCATCGACAGCGTCATCCTTAAACACCATGCGGCCCTGCTGACGCCGCTGGTGCTGACGGTTTTGCTGGCGACGGTCATTCAAGGCATTACGTCATATTCGCTGACGCAGCTCCTTTCGAAAGAAGCGCAGCGCTTGATTACCGAGCTACGGCAAAAGGTGCAGGTCCATGTGGGGCGGCTCTCGATTGCGTTCCACGATTCAACCAAGAGCGGAACACTCGTGGCCCGCATCATGAGCGACGTGGAGGGCGTGCGGAATCTGATCGGCACGGGACTGGTCGATTTCGTGGGCGGATTAATGAGCGCTTCAATTGCGCTCGTGCTGCTGTTCCATATCAGCACGATGATGACGGCGATCGCCTTCGGGTTCTTGAGCGCCTTTACGCTGGCGCTGAACAAGGCGTTTCGGACCATCCGCCCGATTTTCCGGGAACGCAGCAAAATCAATGCCGAAGTCACTGGACGGCTCGCGGAATCGCTCGGTGGCGTACGCGTGGTGAAGGGATATCACGCGGAGGCGCGCGAAGAAGGTGTGTTTGCGAAGGGCGTGCAGCGGCTTCTGAACAACGTGCTGCGCAGCCTTACTGCAACCTCGCTGATGAGCCTCTCGGCCAGCGTGCTGCTTGGCCTCGTGGGCGCAATCATCATGTACGTGGGGGCGCGGCAGACTATAGCGGGCACGCTCACGATTGGCGGCTTTTTCACCTACACAATGCTGCTTGGATTTCTGATCGCTCCAATCATGCAAATTGTTTCGATCGGCACACAACTTACCGAAGCCATTGCGGGACTGGAGCGTACGCAGGAAATTTTGAGCGAGAACCGTGAGGATCGCGATCCCCGGCGCACCGTGACGCTGCCGGAGATTCACGGACTAGTCGAGTTTGACCATGTCCATTTTAGCTACGACGGAGCGCGGGAAGTTTTGCACGACATCAGTTTTGTGTCCAAGCCGGACACCGTCACTGCTCTTGTCGGATCTTCAGGTTCAGGCAAATCCACGACCATCGCTCTGATTTCCGCGTTTCACGTTCCGACGCGGGGAACAGTCCGCGTGGACGGCGCCGATTTGAGCACGGTAAAACTGGAGTCTTACCGAACGCAGTTAGGAGTTGTACTCCAGGAGTCGTTTCTGTTTGATGGATCCATTCGGGAGAATGTCGCGTTTTCCCGGCCCGACGCGACGGATGAACAGATTCTGCGCGCTTGCAGGATTGCCCGCGTGGACGAATTCGCAGAAAGCTTTCCCGACAAATACGACACGATCGTGGGAGAGCGTGGCGTCAAACTCTCCGGCGGCCAGCGGCAAAGAATATCGATTGCGCGGGCGATCCTCGCCGAGCCACGCATCTTGATTTTGGACGAAGCGACGTCGAGTCTGGATTCAGAATCGGAGGCGTTGATCCAGGAAGGCCTTTCGTATCTGATGCATGGTCGGACAACGTTTGTAATTGCGCATCGGCTTTCGACTATCCGGAGGGCGGACCAGATCCTGGTGATGGAACAAGGAAAGATTGTGGAGCGAGGAACGCACGAACAGCTTTATGCACTGCGCGGTAGATATTACGATCTCTACACCAAACAGCATGGCGTCGAGAGCAATTTATTTCTTGCGCCGGGCGAAGGCGACGCGGAAAGAGAGGATGCAGAAGCCGCGGCGAAACGGCAGGCGAGCGAACCGGGGCTGGTCGACGCGATTCGCATGGTGAGGGGCCGCTAGAAGAATGAGTGCGCAAACTGCAATTTGTCTCGAAGCTGTTGCCCGGCATTACCAGATGGGAGACGCCCTAATCCGTGCCGTGGATGGCGTGTCTCTGGAAATTCCGACGGGGCAGTTTGTGGCGTTGCTCGGAAGTTCGGGATCGGGGAAATCTTCGCTCCTAAACTTGATGGCGGGACTTGACCATGCAACGGGCGGCAAAGTGACTGTTGAAAATCAAGATCTGGCAGCCCTTTCACGCGAGGGACTGGCGAAGCACCGGCTGAAAACCGTGGGCATGGTGTTCCAGTCCTTCAATTTGATCCCGAGCATGAACCTTTTGGAGAATGTGGAACTGCCGCTGCGTTTTGCAGAAGTGGACCGTGACAAACGCGAAGGCATGGCCCGGCTTTCACTCGAAAGAGTCGGATTGGGGGCGCGCGTCAAGCACCGGCCGAGTGAGCTTTCGGGAGGAGAGCAGCAGCGGGCCTCGCTGGCACGGGCTTTGATCAACAAACCTCGAATTCTCCTGGCGGATGAACCTACCGGAAATCTTGACAGCCGAACAGGCACGGAGATCATGACGCTGATCAGTGAATTCAATTCGTCTTTGGGCATGACGATTGTGATGGTGACGCATGAACGTGCGATTGCCGAGCGTTATGCACAGCGCCTGGTTTTCTTAGCTGATGGCAAACTGGCGGGCGACACCACGAATAGTGGAGCGGGCAATTGAAATTCTACGACGTAACGGAATTGGCTTTCCGCAACCTGCGCGAGTCACTGCTGCGTAACTCGCTAACTACGGTAGGAATTTCAGTGGGCGTGGCGTCGCTTGTGGCCATGCTTTCTCTGGGCGTGGGATTGCAGCAATTGGCCGGGAAGAAACTTGAGAAATCCGGATTATTTGACACGGTGATTGTGACTTCACGCCGCGATCTACACGGATATGAACGCGAACAGGAACGGAACGGGCCGGCCCCAGCCGACAGTCCCGTTCTTGACGAGGCGGCGCGAGCGAAGATGGAACAGTTGCCGGACGTGAAGGAAGCGTATCCCGATATCCGTTTTGTGACCGAGCTGCGGTATGAAGACAAACCGCATTTGACGACGGTGGCAGGGTTACCGGAATCGGCAAAAACCAACGATGCATTCGATGGCATGCAAGGAAACTTTTTCGCCAATGATGCTGCTCAAGCCATCATTTTGAAGTCGTTTGCGGAAGAGCTTCTGGGGCGCGTTCCCAAGCACGGCGATGCAGAACCAAACGTGGCGGAACTGGCGAAACCTCTGCTGGGAAAAACGATGGTCCTGCGTTACGCGCAACGAGCGCCGGCGCAGGCCTCCCCGAGTCAAAGCTCCGCGACCGACGAGATAAGCGCGATGGAAGCGGCTTACTCGGTCATCTCAAAGGAGCTAACGGTTACCATTTCCGGAGTGACGGAACTTAACCCGGACGCGATGCGGGGGCAGTCAGGAGCGCGGGTGTATTTGCCCTTGAAACTGGCCGAGAGCCTGCACGTGATTCAGCCATCGGATCTGCGAAACGCAGCCAGCGACAAGACTGGCACGGCAACATATTCCACGGTGAGCGTGCGGGTTGCGAGCGCAGCCAGAGTGCCACAGGTCGAAGCGGCAATTAAGAAATTAGGCTTCAATACGTTCTCGATTACAGATGCGACGAAAAGCGTGCGGCAGTTCTTCGCCGTTCTTGATTTATTTCTTGGAATCTTTGGGAGTTTGGCACTGGCGGTGGCTTCGATTGGGATCGTAAATACGCTGGTGATGGCGATTTTAGAACGGCGCCGAGAGATTGGCATTATGAAGGCCATTGGAGCGAGCGATCGCGATGTCAAAGGCCTTTTTTTTGCCGAAGCTGGTGCGATGGGATTACTGGGCGGCCTGCTCGGAGTTGCCCTGGGGTGGACGATCGGGCAGTTGATCAATTTGGGCACGAACGTCTATTTGCGGCGGCATGATTATCCGCCGGAGAAGGTTTGGCTCGTTCCGTGGTGGCTAGTGGGCGGAGCCATTGTTTTTTCCATCATGGTGAGCTTACTGTCGGGATTGTATCCGGCGTCGCGGGCGGCTCGGCTCGATCCAGTGCAGGCGTTGCGCTATGAGTAAGCGGCGCTCTTACACATTCCATCGGTTCACGGTTGTAAAACCACTCGCGAGCACTATCTTCCTCTTTTATTTCTGCGTTTCGGCTTGGGCGCAGGGACGCGTTGACTGCAATGCGATGAATAGCCGCATCCTGAAGCAGGCCGTGCATTACTGCGTATTGCTGCCTGCGGGCTACGATACCCAGAATGTGCGGCGTTATCCCGTGTTGTATTTTTTGCACGGGCTGGGAGAGAACGAGCAAGTATTGTTTCAAGGCGGCGGGTGGAACATCGTGGAAGATCTGCGGCAGAAGCACAAGATTGGTGATTTTCTCATTGTGACGCCAGGGGCCAAGGCCAGCTTCTATATTGATTCTGCGGATGGAAAAGTGCGTTATAGTGATTTTTTTCTGGATGAATTCATGCCGGCGATCGAGACCAAATACCGCGTGCGGCGGGATCGGGCTTCGCGCGCGATCAGCGGCGTTTCCATGGGCGGGTATGGCGCCTTCCGCTTCGCTTTTGCGCACCCGCAGTTATTTTCGGCGGTCAGTGCTGAGAGTGCCGCATTCATGACGCAAACACCGCAGGAAATGGATGCGACAATGCAATCCGACTCGCAGATGGCAAGGCTGATAGGATCGGTTTTCGGCAATCCGATTCACGCGGCGCACTGGGAGGCGAACAGCCCTTTTGCTCTGGCGCGACAAAATAAAGCGGAAATTGCCACGCTAGCCATCTATTTCAATTGCGGCAAGGATGACGACTTCGGGTTCGAGAAAGGCGCGCAGGCGATGGATCGCCAACTGCGCGAAGAAGGCATCAAGCACGAATTCCATTTGTACGAGGGCAATCACGGAATGGAATATTTTCTGGCGCATCTCGAAGAAGTGCTGGAGTTCCATTCGCGCAACTTTGGCAGCCGGTAAATTCGCCACAAATGCTTGCAATGTGAACCAGCTTGTTCCATACTTTTGGCTTCACCCGACACCACAAAAACCAAGGAGATATCACCATGAAGTCTAAGCTGGGGCGACTTTTGTTAGCTGCATTTTTTCTGGCTACTATGAGCGCATACGCGCAGGATGTGGCCACGGATACAGGCAAAGCCGCGAAGGATGTGGGTCACGACACAAAAGTCGCGGCTGATAAAACCGGCCACGAAACCAAGAAGGTTGCGAAGGACACGGGGCATGACACGAAAGTCGCCGGCAAAAAAACGGCCCACGCGACCGATAAGGCGGCAGATAAAACCGGTCACGAAACTAAGAAAATCGCCAAAGACACAGGGCACGATGTGAAGAAGGGCACCGAGGACGTGGGCCACGGGGTCAAAGAAGGCGCGGAAAAAACTGGCGATGCGCTGAAATAGAACGCGGTTAGTCAGTCACACTTGATTTTTGCGGAGAGGACTCGGTCCTCTCCGTTGCTTTTTGGGCTTCCCTCGTTTGCTCATTCGAAGATGTCTCAGCAATCCATTGCCAGGCCCGGCGTCCATTTTCCGCGACCAACATTCGCGCTTCCCCATAATCCGCCAAACGGTTGAGCACCGTCGTGACGGAAGCCAGCGGATCTTTGTGACGAAGTTCGACATGCTCGAGCCTCTGCTTGACACATTCACAAACTTCGCGAGCCGTTAACGCGCCCTCAGCTTCCATGAGAATAATGCGGCAGGTCTTCGTGAAACCGGGTCGCTCGCCGTTCCGCTTGCGGCTTTTCAAATCCATCCAAGGGTCGTCCCAGTCGTTGTTCAGGGTTGAGTCCCCGAAAACACTCGCCAAACCGAGTAAAGTGCGCTTGACGCTACCAATGCGATGCATGATTTCCGTGCGCCTGCGAAGGAGATCGCGCAGTTCGGATTGAGCCACGCGAATGACTTCCTGGACATGATGCTTCTCCTGCTCAGAATCCTGAGGTGCGAGAGTCTTCCCTTCCTTACTTTCCATTCGAACCTCGACTCGGACGCAAGAGCGGGTTTCACGTCCTTCTAGAGTGATACGAAGTTTTCGACTTGCAAGTTCATGTCCGTTTGGATCATCGAAACGCGCTGCGGATTGCAAGAAGCAACCGAGTACGGCAACGCCCCAATGCATTGGACGTTATGGCGCACGAAAAGAAAGTATGTGCACGCCAACAAGTCGCATGACGCAACAAGAATAGACACCAGTAGGAATAAAATGTTGTCGGCCGTTTCCCGAATTTTGTAGTTCCCTTGCCTTATCTATGCGGAAGCGTAGAGGAGAAATCTCCAAGCGAAATATTTCCGAATAAATCGAGCTTTGTTTTATGCCGTGTCTAGGTGTCTTGTTTTCTCGAATTAGTGCGCTAGGAGGTTAAAGCTTAGTCATTCGCAATGAGATCCAGATCTCTCCACCCTACTCTGGTCGTTTGTTATAGAAATTCCCCGAACAATCAAACCCTGCGATTCGTTATGGACTTGATCTTGCGCTTAGAGACAGCGGAATACCGCGATTCGCGGCACAAGAAAGTTCCCTGGGTCACGGAAGTGGCCAGGCGGAGAGGAAACGCATGACAAAACGTATGTTGATTGTTATCTTCGCGCTTTTTGCGACCCTCACATGGTCGCAACTATGGGCGCAAACTACCACGACTGGTGAGTTGAGTGGCAGTGTGACGGACCCGACAGGTGCAGTCGTTCCCAATGCCGATGTGACATTGAAGAGCCTGGACACTGGATCCGTTACGAATGGCAAGACCACCGGGGAGGGTCTGTATAAATTCGCCTATCTTCACCCCGGCAACTACAGCGTCAAGGTAACCGCGCAAGGCTTCCAGACAACGGAGAAGCAGGTGGTGGTCGCTCTTGGCGCCAGCGCTGCATCGAACTTCATGCTGGCTTTGGCAACAGGATCGACAACAGTGGAAGTCAATGGAGCGACGGCTGCGGTCGAGACCGAAGACGCGAACTTGACCGCAAACTTCAACTCCAAACAAATGGAAATGCTGCCGAATCCTGGCAATGATCTTTCCGCAGTGGCTTTGACGGCGCCCGGTGTGGTCATGAATACTGCCGGCGGCTCCATGTTCGGCGGCGGCAACTTCGAAGTGAACGGGTTGCCGGCGACCTCTAACTTATTCACCATGGACGGATCGAACGCTAACGATCCATATTTCAATGTGAACAACACAGGTGCGACCAACCTGTCATTGGGACTAAATGACGTTCAGGAAAGCACGGTGGTATCGAGCGGGTACAGCGGTTCCTACGGAGGTCTGGCAGGAGCCAACGTCAACTACGTATCGAAGTCAGGCACGAACGCCTTCCACGGAAACTTGGAATACTGGTGGAACGGGGACATTCTCAACGCCAACAACTACTTCCGCAATCAACAGAATGGATTAGCGGGAAGCCAGGTTTCGCCGAGGCCGTTCGTGAATGCAAACCAATACGCAGGTTCGATTGGCGGTCCGATCAAGAAGGACAAGTCCTTCTTCTTCTTTGACGTGGAAGGATTGTATCTGGCGATTCCCTCGCTAGTTCCGGTCAACCTGCCCACTCCAGCGTTTCAAAGCGCGGTACTGGGGAACCTGTCCGCGACCGGCCTCTCAGCTTCCGTGCCGTTTTACACCACAATGTTCGGGCAATATAACCGGTTGTCCCAAGCCGGGGCGACGGCATTGCCTGGCGGCGGTTGCAGCGACGTGACCACCATTGGTAGTGTCGCGTTTGGTGCAAGCAATCCCTGCACGGTTCAAATTCAGGCAGGATTGACCGCGCACACTCACGACAACCTTTACGTGGGGCGTTACGACCAGAACATCGGCAATAACGATCGCATGTTCATCCGCGTAGAAAAAGAGCATGGACTGCAAGCCACCTACACTGATCCCATCAACCCAGCCTTTAACGGAGTGAGCGATCAGCCTCAGTGGCAGTCGCAGTTCAGTGAAACGCACACCTTCGGCACGAGCAAGGTAAACGACTTTAAGGCGTCGTTGCTGTGGTACAGCGCCGGGTTCGCGGAGCAGAATCAAGCGGCGGCAAATGCCGCATTGCCCTTTGCTTCGGGGACGGCCACCTTGGCTTTTGCCGACGGCAGCCTGTCGGCCTTGAACGGCGACAACGCCGTATTTCCGCAAGGCCGCAACATTACTCAGTACCAACTTGTGGATGACTTCAGTTGGGTGAAGGGGCGCCACGATTTCAAATTCGGAGTCAACTTCCGGCGCAACGACATCAGCGACCAGAATTTCGTTTTTGTGACGCCTCTGGTCGAAGAATTTTCATTGAGCGATTTCGTCAGCGGAGGCGGCGGGACGTCAGGCAACATTATTGTCCAAAACTTCCCGAGCCGAACCGAGGTCCCGATTTCTCTTTACCAACTCGGCCTCTACGCCGCGGACGACGTCAGGGTCACGAAGAACTTGAAATTGACGCTGAGCTTGCGGGCCGACCATCTGTCGAATCCCGTCTGCCAGATCGATTGCTTCCAGAGATTCGCGACCGGCGGCTTTGGAAACAGCGGAGCGGCAGTCAATAGTTCGATACTGGCCAACCAGCAGCAGGCGTTCCCTTCAGTGACTAACATTGTGTGGCAACCGAAGGTTGGCTTTGCCTGGTCGCCCAAGGGATCCGACAAGACCGTGCTTCGTGGCGGAGTCGGGATCTTCGGTGATTCCCTGCCCACAGGTGCTATCGACAGTTTCCTGCAACAGGCTCCGTTGGACCCAGGATTCAATACCTTCTTCGGGTATTTGTCTCCGTCACAGACGGGACCCCTTGGAAACCTGAACCAGCTTTCGCAGGCAGCGAACGCGAGCTTTGTGGCGAACTATGCTGGTGGAGGAGCGGTAACACCTTTTAACTTCTTCAATTCAACGCCAGTCAAAGTTCCGGTGTACTACAAATGGAGCCTTGAGGTGCAGCAGGCTGTGGGTTGGAACACGACCATGAGCATCAGCTATGTCGGCAATCACGGCGAGCACGAACAGATTTCGAATGGCGCCCTGAATGCCTACTGCTGCACGGCCGCAAATGGCCTGCCGCTCTCATCTTTCGCCAACCTGCCGACCACCGCACCAGACGGGCGTTTCGGACAAGTTTCCGAATCACTCAATGTCGCCAACTCCAACTACAACGGAATGACAATTACGGCGAATCACCACTTCAGCGGCGGCTTCCAGTTCCAGGCCAACTACACCTGGAGCCATGCCCTCGATGAAATTTCCAACAACTCGCTTTCGCCCTTCGGATTGAACACGACCGGGCTCTATGCCGACGTGATCTTCCCGGAAAATCCTTACAACATCCGGCAGTTCAATTACGGAAACGCAGATTATGACGTCAGGCAAAACTTCACGATGAACTATGTGTGGAGCGACGCCTTCCGTCATTTGACCAGCTGGGGACCGAATCCACTGATGAAGGGCTGGTCGCTTTCGGGAACGATCTTCAAGCACACGGGACTGCCATTCACTGTGTTTGACAACAATTACACGACGGCGCTGCAAACCACCAACTTCGGCGGAGGTGCCCAGTACATTTTTGCCGACCAACTGGGGCCCTCCGGCATCAATTGCGGAGCGCAGGCAGCAACCGTGAGCGCAGCCGGCGTCCCCAACCCCTGCTTTGGCGGAACGACTGGCGGATTGTTTGCTGATCCAGGAACCACATATCCAGACCAGCGCCGCAACCAGTTCCGCGGACCGGGCTACTTCGACACGG
>JBEKTR010000097.1:0-12097 GCA_049515835.1 Terriglobales bacterium | reverse complement strand
TGCACAGTATTTTCGAGGTCGGTAAACTCGATACCCATACCGACTCCCGGATCGCTCGCCCGCACCACGCCGCTAGTGCGGATTTCTTCCGAGCCCAGCATGAATGAGATGCTGACCCTCGTTCCGCGCGTCAGAGGAGAACGGGTCTCAACATAGCAACCCCGTCCGCCGATATCCGTGGATGTCGTGCTCAGATGCGTTCGCCCTTTATCGAGTAATCCAATGTCAATCGGAAAAGAAACCTTGTGACGGGCAAATTTTCTTTTGTTCTTGCCGCCGGTTTCTGGGATCGTTTCCGACGGCGTCAACTCACTCCAGGGCGTTTCCTGTCCCGGGAGCAATTGAACGCCTAATTCCATTTTACGGGCGCCCGCGTCGATCACCCACACCACTCGAAAGCGCGCTTTCTTGTCGCTATATTGCACGCCGATCACGTCGTGCGGCTTTAGCGGATGGTTGATGCCAGTCAACAGTGCTCCATCGCTGCTCATGTTCTTGGCAACGGTGAACTGGATAAAAGGTCGGCCTTCCGAGTCCATGCCCCAAACTCGAACCGGAATTTCGGCTTCAATGCGGCTCTCTGGTCGTTTGTCCATAAATCTTCGGCTCCCCGCTGGCGTTCGTGGGAGAACATCCGCATGATATCCCGACCTGGCCGGATTTAGTGTTGCTAATCTAGGGGCAAGCAGGTATCCAAAGGCCGTGTACGCGTAGAATCCGGGTTTCACCCACGAGTCAGCTCGGTGTAGGAAATCAGCTCAACTCCATGAGTTTGCAATAGCTTACGGGTAGATTCGGCCGTGAGCACAGCCAACTCCCGCTCGCGCGCCGCTCGCAACCGGGTCTGGATCTGGTTAAGGTCCGCATCGTTGTAACCGGGGTGGCACACGAATTCCCAGGTGCCTTCGGGAAGGTCCTCGATAATCGACCGGAACAAACTCTCATCGAGCGCTCCCGTCGCAACCACGCCGAGGCTGCCGTCGGTTGTGACCATTCCTGCATCCGAAACGGTTCTAAGAAAGGTCTTAGCCAGGCGATTCAGCAGTCCGACTTGGAGGGTGCGCTTCCAGAGTACAGGCCGGCTCAACGCCAGACGGATACTCACTCGGCCAAACGGATTTCGAATCGCCTTCACGCCACAGGATCGTGCCGCCCGCAGGATCGGCCGCAAGATTTGCGGGAGAAGGTGCGTATGTTTATGTGTGTCAACGTGAGAAACCGCGATGCCGGCATCTTGCAGCTTGCGGATTTGGGCCGTGACTTCCGCTTCGATTTGATTGGGATCGAGTTGTCCGCGAAGTGCTCGAACCACAACCGGGCTCAGTTCATTTGGAAAGCGGCCAGTTTGCCCTTCGACCAAGCTCGTGACGTGCGCTGGCGGCAGAATCGGCGACCCATCCACCAGTACCACATGGCAGCCAATGCCGATTTCTCTTAGTGTGGACGCAATCGCAACAGCATCGGAAAATGCTCCTCCGTCTGCCATGAGCGTGGTCGATGTTACGATGCCGCGCTGACAGGACTCTGCAACCGCCCGATTCACGCCGGGGGTCAAGCCAAAATCGTCTGCATTAACGATGAGCCGAGTCACTGCGGGAGTTTAGCATCCGGTGCTGCCGCCCCGTACCAAAATCATTGCAGCGCCTCCTCCGCTGCGTCAAGACGATGAGCCTGGTGGCCATGTTTCTATCTATTTTCCGCCGTTTTGGGATCGATCATTGTCTTGATTTCTGAAATCTTGTTCGCCGGAAATCCGCCCTGCTTGGCGTGTTCGCGAATCATTTCTTCGTTTGGAGAAATATAAACGCAGTAGATTTTATCCGCAGTCACGTAACTTTCGACCCATTGAATTTGCGGCCCCAGGTTCTTCAAAACTCCGCACGAAGCCTGCGAAACGCCCTGTAGTTCAGCGGGACTAAGCTTTCCTGCACCCGGAATTTCCCGTTCAATCAGATACTTTGGCAATAGATTTCTCCTGAATCGGATTTACACAAAATGTACGTAGCCACCAGTCTGGACGCTCACAGCATGCCAATTGCGGTGCCGACCTGAAATTCGCAAACTCTTGACGCAGTTTCGAGGCGCAATTTTATCGCAGCTCTTTGCTCCTTGTGTTCAATATTTTGCACTGAGTCTTTTTTCTCTATTGGAATTGCTTTGCGATCATTGAAAAGTTCGCCGCTGCATGTTGTACTCGATGTGCTTTTCTAAGTCACTGCAACTATTAAGGATAGCAATGAAGTTGTACAGTTCGACGGCATTCGCGGCGTTGATCATAGGGATTCTTTCCGTCACTTCGGCGCTCGCCGCCAACGCTGGGCACTATCTGGTCACCAACGACGATCTCACAGGAAATTTCATTCAGAATACGATGACGGTTTACACGATTGCCACAAACGGCCAACTTACGCTCGCGGGTCAAGTGGATATCGGCGTTACCGGTGCCACGGGAGGCTATTTCGCAGCAAATCGCGTCATTGCCTTGGACAACGCTTCGAACCAGTGCATCTTTGCTTCCGACTCCGCAACAGGAACAGTCGCCAGCGTGAACGCAAATACACTGACTTTAGTCGGGCATGACAAAGGTTCTTCCGACGACACAGGTCTTTCCAATGGCGTTGGACTCGCGCTCAATGGCCAGTACTTATACGCCAGCTTTTCCGATTCCAGCAATATCGGAACATTCCAGATTCAATCCGATTGCGGTCTGAGTTTTGTCGGTGACATCACAGTCAACGGATTGCAAGGCGGCATTGTGGATGGTATGGCCGTTCATGGCAACATTCTCGTGGCGACATATGGCGACGGTTCGATCGAGTCATTCAACCTGTCATCTGGGGTGCCGGTTTCGAATGGCGACAAGCAAAACTCCACCGGAGCAAAAGGCGGCAACAGCTATCCCAGCAGCATCGACATCACGCAGGACGGACACTTCGCGATTTTCGGAGACACCTCGACTGCAACCCTAGTGGAAGTTTCTGACATTTCTTCCGGCAAACTCACCCCAACCATCGCATATCGCGCGCTCGCGAGCATCAATTCCAGCAACGTCATGCTCAGCCCGGACGAAACTCTGCTCTACATCAGCAATACCCAGGGGGACACCGTTTCCGCGGCATTCTTCGACAAAACAACCGGCCAGCTAACCCGAGGCTGCAAGTCGAATCTTCTCAAGGGCTATTCCTCCAATTGGTCTTATCTCGCTGGATTAGCCTTGGCCAGTTCCTCCGGAAATGGCGGCGGCGTTTATGTCGCCGAGTTCGGCTCACCATCGGGCATTGCAGAAGTGCAAGTCACTTCAGCGAATGGCACTTGCTCGATGGCTGAAGCACCAATGTCCCCCATCGCCGATCCAAATAGTTTTGGGCTTCTTTCCATTGCAACTTTTCCGCCGCGGGCGTTTTAAAGATTTGTCATCCTGAGCGAGCGCCGTTTTTTGTACGACTCTGCGTTCAAGGATGTCTTTCGGGAGCGCTCCGCTCATTCCAGATAAAATAGGTCTGTCCGTATAACGACGGCTGCACTTATGAAAATCGGAGTTCTGGCCCTCCAGGGAGATTTCGACGCGCACCGCAAACGGCTCGAAGAGCTGGGCGCGGAAGTCGTGCTCGTCAAAAAGCCAGAGCAACTCGACGAAATTGATGGCCTCATCATTCCCGGTGGCGAATCAGGTACATTTTTGAAGTTGTTAGGCGAAGACGGTTTTGCTAAGTTGAAGAACTTCGTTCACTCGAAACCCACTTTCGGCACCTGCGCCGGAGCAATTCTGCTCGCTAAAGAAGTGGAGAACCCGGCGCAAAATGGCCTTGGCGCACTCGATATCGGTATCCGTCGGAATGCCTACGGACGCCAGATTGACAGTTCCATCCGTGAAGGCAAGTTTGGAGATGCCCCTATCGAAATGGTTTTTATTCGGGCTCCCAAAATCGAGCGCATCGGCAACGGAGTCGAAGTCATCGCCACCGAAGGTGGCGATCCTGTAGCTGTGCGGCAGGGAAGAGCAATGGCAGCAACCTTCCATCCCGAATTATCCGAAGACACTCGCATCCACCAGGCATTCCTGAATCTGATTAAATAAGAGCTGATTAAATAGCCGTGTGTGGCGCGGACACTCCTGTCCGCGGCTTTTGCTTTACTCTTGACACATTTCCGCTTGCCTCACGCTACAATTCCCCGCATGTCCAAATCGCGCAGACAATTTCTTGCTGAAACCTCATACGGCGTCGTGGCGGCGGCTCTGGCTGGCCGCGCTTTCGCCCAGAACCCGAGTGACACCACTCCCGGCGCGCCTCCCGCTTTCGGAGCGGGCCCGGCCGTCGGACCTGAAGTGTCTCCCTCGACCTTCGATCAAGCGGAAAAACTCGTCCAGGTCACGCTGACCGAAGGCCAGTGCGCCCAAGCCGCCGGCAGTTGGCGCGAGACCATGGCATTTTTGTACGAACGTCGCACCGGACCGCGTAAGGTCGCGCTGGAAACGAACCTCCCCCCGGCGACACTGTGGAATCCGTTGTTGCCAGGAATTAAGCACCTTCCAGAGGGCGAGGAATTCGTTCGCAGTACGGACACCCGGCCTCTCCCAAACAGTGAAGTCGATATCGCTTTTGCCCCAGTTAAGCAACTCTCCAGATGGATTGAAAGCCGCCAACTCACCTCCGCGCGCCTCACGAATATCTACTTTCGCCGCATTGCGCAATTCGATCCCAAGCTGCATTGCATTATCACGCTGACCCGCGAAACGGCCACGGCGCGAGCCAAGCAAGCTGATGAAGAGATTGCCGCTGGCAACTATCGCGGTCCGCTTCACGGCATTCCCTACGGCGTAAAAGACCTGCTCGACACCGCCGGAATTCTTACCACATACGGTGCCGAGCCTTTCCGCAATCGCGTTCCCGAAAAAGATTCGACCGTGGTCAAACGTCTCAATGACGCTGGAGCCGTTCTCATCGCCAAGCTCAGCCTCGGTGCGCTCGCATTAAACGACATCTGGTTCGGCGGGCAGACTATGAATCCATGGCTGCTCGAAGAAGGTTCTTCCGGTTCGAGCGCCGGCCCCGGCGCTGCCACCGCCGCAGGTTTGGTCGGCTTCTCCATCGGGAGCGAAACCGGAGGCAGCATCGTCAGCCCATCCATGCGCTGCGGCGTCAATGGTCTGCGTCCAACTTTCGGTCGCGTTCCTCGTACCGGCGCAATGACGCTCTGCTGGTCGCTCGACAAACTCGGTCCCATGACTCGCAGCGTAGAAGACACCATGCTCGTTCTACAGGCCATTTCTGGCCCGGACAATTCCGATCTCTACTGTCAGCCCAGCAAGCTTGATTTCAATGCTGGCACGAATGTTTCTGGACTTCGCGTCGGCTATATTCCTGGATGGATGAAAGAATCTCCCGCGACCGACGTTGACCGCGCTGCGCTCGAAACGGTGAAGAAAGTCGGTATGACGCTTGTCGAAGTTTCCATCCCTGACTGGCCGTATGATTCCCTCGGATTGATTCTCTTCGCCGAAGCCGCCGCGTCATTTGAAGAACTCACGCTCAACGGGGGCCTCGATCAGCTCAAAGCCCAAGTCCCCGACGCATGGCCTAACATCTTCCGCCAATCACGGTTTCTATCCGCGGTGGATTTCGTCCAAACCGATCGTTTCCGCCGCAAAGTCGCCGAAGCAATGGAACGCGTCTTCGATCAAGTAGATGTATTGCTCGTGCCATCGCTCCGTGACGAAATGCTGACCTTGACCAACTTCACCGGCCATCCTTCTTTAACTCTTCGCGCCGGGTTCGTGGAAGTCTCCAAAGCCCGCAGCGATTGGGCTCCCGACCCGAATCATCCCTTGCCGACGTTCAATCCGCCTCGCCGCGTGCCCCATGGAGTCACCCTGATCGGCCGCTTATTTGATGAGGGAACTCTTGTCAGCGCAGGCATCGCGCTCGAACGCAGCTTCAATGTGATGGGAGAACATCCGCCCGGATACTAGAAAGGTCGGCGAGGGTAGGCCATCCTCAATGTGAGGAGATGCATGCAAGAAGCGGAGTTTGAATGGGCCACCAATAAGGGCGATTTGCCAGTGCGCTGTTTACGGTGCCGGTTGCCCACGTTAGTGCAAGGCAAAGAACGCGCAAACGTGGGGCACCAGGCAGGACCCTAAAGACTGCTTCTATCGGAGACTATTTCGATGCAGGGTCAATCAACGTTAAATCCGTGGCCGGGTCAAATCGCTTTTGCATTGTGATGGGATCCACCGTCACCATCACTTCGAGTGTGGGGGATACGTATGCCGCGAGGACGTGACCACCGCGCATTGTTCCGTCCGAATCTCCGACGGTCATGTGAGCGTGTACAACTGGCTTTCCCTGGTAAACCGCGATATCGCCACTCATTCCGATAACTTCGTGCTGACCATCGATAGAAATCTTTTTGTACATTTTGCGCGCGGGATCGAACCAGCCCAAAGTTGCTTCGCGCACGGCGCCAATAGCAGTGAAATGGGCACTTGTAATGTGATACTTCTCCGCGAACTCCAGCAACCCCGAAAAAGCCTCGTCCCCATCGTAAAAAATAACTGCGTACTGCTTCGTGGATTCACCGAGGTTGAGCAATTGAACCTGCATCTTTGGGGCAGTGCCCTTGGGGCTCGTTTGCGACGGCGATACGTATTGGCTCGATGCATCCTGCGCATATCCAATCAGGTTTGTGGCCACAATTGCCAGCAGAATAAAAACATACTTTGTCATGCTCTTCCCCCCACTTTCACGTTCGATGTAATGCACCCTACTTTAGACACCTTCGACCATTTAGGCGAATCCGACCCCGTATACGATGAAACATAAAGCCAAGACCAGATATGCTCGTAGGCATCCGAAATTTAACCGATATGGCGGGTAGCGTTTGCTCTTATCGAGAGCACCCGTGTTGTCTTTCGCGCAGGGCAATGCGGTTTCCTCGTCCCGTCTGGCAGGCGCTTTCGCAGGTCCAGATGCAAGCAACTATACGCAGTTTGTGCCTCTATGAACATAGCTTAGGCTCGTTTACGGAGAGCCAGAGCTGCATATCCCAATGTAAGGCCCAGCGCGCCGTACACAGCCGCGTTCATGGGTGCAAGCAGGAAAAGAGTGGCGACCAGCGACGGATCGAACGTCATCTTCACGAAATATAACGGACACAGTGAAAACATGATTTGAGGGTCGAGATTCCAGGTGTGGGGAGCGAGATAGGCAATTAACGCCACGAAATATGAAATGACCGCAAAGACGCCGAGCACTTTGAGTGGCGTAGAGTATAACCGCACATCGTCACGATCTCTTTTGCACAGTTTCGCGAGCCACGAGCGGGGCAGCACCGCAACCGTCGCGCTGAAAACACCTACCGCGCAGAGGGCACTCGCAAATATGATCCATTCGCTCTCAACCGGCAGTTCGGCGCCCTGTAGCATCGCGTAAGGAATGGTGGTGGCAAAAGAGGCTAATCCACAGAGAAGGAACACAATGCGAGATGTCGTCCTAATCGCCCGTCCAGGCATGATGCGGATTCTAACAGGCCTCAACAACTAAAGATCGGCGCGAACTTGGAACGCTAGGGAGTACGAACCGAAAAACACTTTGTCGCGGTTCGGGGGATTTCCACCCTTTGCGAAAGCCGAAACCTCGTGTGACAGCACAAACAGCGTACAGATATTACGGAGTCATAACGACGGCGAGACAGGAGTTTGGCTAGCTATCCAGCTATTTATGCGGGTTTCGAGAATGTCGAGCGGGAGGCTTCCGCCGCTGAGGATTTCATCGTGGAAAGACCTGATATCGAAGCGGGAACCGAGTTGCTGCTGGGCGCGGTCGCGGAGCTTGAGAATTTCAAGCTTACCGATCTGGTAGCTCAAGGCCTGAGCCGGCCACGCGATATAGCGGTTGATTTCAGCCTGAATCGTAGGCTCATCGCCGGCGCCGCTTTCACGAAAGTAGGCCACAGCTTGCTCCCGGGTCCAACCTTCGGAATGAATGCCCGTATCAACAACCAGGCGAACTGCGCGCATTAACTCCAGATTGAGCCGGCCATAATCCGAAGCCGGATCCTGAAAAAATCCGATCTCCTTGCCTAATGCCTCGGCATAGACCGCCCAGCCTTCAGCGTACGCATTGTTGATGATGTGAAGTCGGAATTCAGGCAGGCCCGTGAGCTTTTGCTGGATGGAAATCTGCAAGTGATGGCCGGGGATACCTTCGTGGTAGGTCTGGGTCTCGTCGCTGAGCAGCCTGCGGTGCTCGAAGTTCGAAGTCGCTACCATGACGCGAGCTGGCCTGGTCCCGTCCGGTGTACCGAAAATATAGTGGGTAGGATTGTTCGGCTGGGACGCAGGGGCGCCCTCTACGGTGAGCGGCGTTTGCGGGAACACTCCGAACAGCTCAGGCAGACGTGATTGCATCTGGCCAACATAGCGGCGGAAATCCTCAACGATCTGGTCCGCGGACGTCGGAATGTATTTCGGATCGTGGTTCAAGGCCGCGCGAAAACTGCTCAGGTCTTTGTAGCCTGCTTTGATGGCGAGTTCGCTAAGCAGGCCATTGATACGCTCGACTTCCCGCAGTCCGAGGGCATGAATTTCCTCCGGAGACATATTTGTGGTTGTCTGCTCTCGAATGGCTTGCTGGTAGCGCCGCGTCCCGTCCGGCAGACTGTTCAACCCAATCGCTGCGCGGCCGCGCGGGGCGTAGTCTTTTGCGACAAAGTCAGCGAAGCGACGATAAGCCGGCAACACCTCCGTATTCACGACTTGCGTGATTTCTTCCGTCAGGTGCTTCTGGTCTGAGACGGAGATGGAAGCCGGGAATTTCTTTGTGGGTTCCACAAATGGATTTTCGGCGATGGTGCCTTCGCATTGCGCGGGTATCTGTTCGAGCAGAATCCGTGCTGGCATCAATCCATCTTTTTCTCCCTGCCGGAGCACATCGATCGTTTGCTCAAACGCGCGAGGAATCTGATGAAGCCGGGCAATGTAATCCTCGTAATGCTGGATGCTATCCAGCGGTACGGAGTTAGGAAGATCAGCCAGGCTGTTGTGGATGCCCTGCATTTGTGAGATGGGCATCTCGTAGTCCTTGAGGTCGAAATCTGCAATACGATTTTCCAGGACGCGAAGCAGCAGATCGTGGGAGAAACGATCCTGTTCCGGGAACCCTTCTGTCGAAATCGCTTGAAGCCTGCCGCGAAACATGCGATCGGTCGTGTTTTGTTTTCTGCTGGCCGCGAGAGAGTAATCATCCAGCATGGCGTTGTCGCGGTAATCTCCTCTGGAGCTCTCACTCTCGGGAGAAGCCTTGAGGTCGTTTTCATACTGATCTTTGAAGAGAGTGTCTTGGGCGGCGAGACGAGCGGTCGCAGATGCGGTTAAGTGTGATGAGCTGTGAGCGGCAGATCTGGGCTCGTCTTTTTCCGCTGCCCGTGCCTGCATCAATGCTAACAAGAATGCGGATGGTGCCAAGAGCCAGAACAAGCCGAACACTGAAGATACAGCGCCAGTCAACCGAAAAAGAGCAAGGCGGTTTGGTCTACTCATGAGATGTTTTCCAAAATCGCATGGTCGAAATCCTTTGTTGCCGCTGGACTTTTCCATGACTTATCGCTTCTGGAATTATCGCTGGTGCGAACCCTCGCATCAACGGCAAATCCGCGTCCGAGTCCTTCGCTCAGCGATTCAGATTACTCCCAAAGCAGGTGTACAGAGGAAGAGAAAGTTCATACTCGAGCGCAGAGACGATCGAGAGGACAGGGGCGAATCGTTCGGGAAGAAAGAACCGCCGTCGATCAGCGCCTCGATCGCCGGAATGAGATCGCGGGAAGCTAATGACTTTTGCACCACTCCCCGTGCGCCGGACTCGCGGGCTGCCCTGTGAAGGGCCTTGCCGCTATGCATCGTAAAAATCAAAATCTTCAGGTCTGGAAACTTGCGGCTGACCGAAGCCGCAACTTCAAGTCCGCTCTTGCCAGGCATGCTGATGTCGAGTATCGCGATGTCGCAATCTCCTTCGCCAATCTGTAACGACGCTTGAATTCCGTCCGCCGCCTCGCCACAGATGGTCCACCCAGGACGGCCCTTCAGTAAGGACCTGACGCCTTCCCGCACGATGTCATGATCATCCGCTACGAAAATTCTAATCGGCATTGACTCCAGACTTTCCGGCCGCAACGAGGTCGTCCCGGCCCGGTTCACTTGAGGTTTGGGGTGGACGAGGTAACTTAGTGCGCACCAGCGTTCCCGGACCCGTGTCGAGAAACTCCATCATGCCGTTGAGCAGGCGGACGCGCTCCTGCATCCCCCGAATACCCACCCCGCTTTTCGGTGACGATCCGCTATTTCCCTGAGACATCCCGCGGCCAGCATCCCCAACTTCGAGCACCACGCCGCCGCAACCTGCTCCTGCGTCAGATTGGAAGCTCCGAGCGCGTCCTTGTAATCGCGGTTCATCTGTTCGCCGGTTTTCGGCCGACGATGCTGATGTAACCCGAGGCATCCTTGAGGCCGACAACTTCTTCGCGCGTGCCCTTCAGTTCGCGTATGAGGCCTCGCAAAAAATGTCCCTGTCCAAGGGGACGCGTGTTTCGGCAACCACGTTAAGAGTAGCAGCGGAACTCAATGATCCTCTAATAGATTCGCCAATGTTAAGACGGAGTTACGAACATAACTTAACCGAGAGTCGATACAAGAGGAAATACAGTCTTCACTGTATCCAGATCTTCTCTCCCCTTGTCGGCGAGAGGCTGGGATAAACATCCGCAGTGTGCCGTTTATTCATGCGAGTTTTTACATGAAGCGACGAGGCTAGAGCAACTACTTCTGGGGACCATATGCCGCCCTAACCAGTAGGTCACTGTTCCCGCGCCACCACCAGCAAATGCAGCATCGCGTGTTTCTGGAATCCCAAGCGTTCGTAAAGCGCTATGGCTCGTTCATTGTCATGCCGCGAATGGAGAAAGGGCACATCGCCGCGGTCGAGCAGGCGGTGGATAATCTCCGTCATCAGCGACGCAGCGTAGCCGTGACCCAGATGATCGGGATGAGTGCAAACTGCGCTGACTTCGGTATAGCCGGGAATGCGCAGCCTTTCTCCAGCCATTGAGGCAAGCAGGCTGTTCTTTCGGATGCCAATGTATCCGCCAAGCTCGATTGTTCGTTGTTCGAAGGGGCCGGGCTCGGTAAGACGTGCCAGAGCAATCATCTCTGGAACATCGGACGTGCCCAAAACAATGTGCTTATGCTTGGGCTCTGATGGGCGCGTACCGTCATGCAACATCTGCAACAAAGGGATCGATCGCAGCACTTTGAAATTCGACGGCGGCTCGACTGCTTTTTCCAGGAATAACGCGGCCGGTTCGCGCGTGCCCATCAGTTGAGCCAGCGCGGCGAAACCTCCGGCGTCGGGGGCGGAAACTCCGGCCAACGGTCCGATCGCCGGATGAAAGCGCCGGGCCACACCGTCGCCTTCCGAAAAGCGAGCCTGCGAAGTGGTTAGTGCGTGCCAGGTGATGTTATCGAGCGGAAACATGTGCTTCATCAGATGATTTAGCAGGCTAAACGGATGCGGAGGGGATCGGCTATCCGAATTTTGCGGCGAATACGTCCCTAACCAACTTGTCATTCCTCGTCGCTAAAGCGGATTCGGAATGACAAATGGCAAGAATTGTTTACTCTTTCAAATCCACGTGCTCGACTTGGTCAATCGCTTGGCCTAGGAATTGGGCGCCGAGGCGTTTGAACTTCTCCGCGCTATCTGTAGCGTAGAACTTTAGCCGACTGGGATGAGTCGGATGGCCGGCCGCGAAGTAGGGATGTGTCTGCATGTCGCGCTGCACGACGCGCGCCGTGCTCTCGGCAGAATCAACGATCGTCACGCGCTCGGGCACGATGCGCCGCAATACGGGCGTAATGAGCGGGTAGTGCGTGCAGCCAAGCAAAAGCGTGTCGGCGGCTAGAAATCCGTCAGAGAAGGCCTTTTCGAGATAGATGCGCGCGACTTGCTCGGTCACAGGATGGTCCACCCATCCTTCTTCGACAAGTGGAACGAGCAAGGGACAGGCGGTTTCGCGGGAATCCATGCCGTGGGCTTCGAGCGCT
>JBEKTR010000096.1:0-12119 GCA_049515835.1 Terriglobales bacterium | reverse complement strand
TCCTGGCGCAGTTCGATTATGCGGCAGAGGATGCGGCAGTAGCAGCGTACCGTATTTGAGTCGAAATCGACGTTTTCCGTAGCCTCCGGCTGCTAGAACTGCACCTTCACCGTTTTAATCTCATACGGATTTGTAGAAACCGTCACCGCATCCCCACTCAGGCCCAACTCGACTGTCCCCTGGACGGCTTCCATCGAATTGGTCTCCCAGGCAGCCGTCGCATGCTGCGGCAAGTGAAGATGAACGTCGCCCTTCTTCCCTGCCCACTCGTAGTAACGAACGACCAGCGCATTGTCGTCCGCGTCTTTCTTGACCGCCGTAATTACGACGTTGTCTTCAGTCGCTCCAAAAAATGACTTCGTCGCCGGCAACGGCCCTGCATGCTGCGTCGTTGCCACCGCAAACATCGGATAGTTCAACTCATATCCCTGCCGCACCGTCATCGCCTCGCGCCATGTGCCGCTGTGGGGATAGAGCGAATACGTAAACCCATGCATTCCCTGGTCCGTCTCCGGATCGGGCCACGTCGGCGACCGCAGTAACGAAAGCCGCAATACATTGTCTTTCGCGTCATATCCGTATTTGCTGTCGTTGAGCAAGCTAAAGCCATGTGTCGCATCGGAAATATCCGCCCACCGCAGCGCCGGAACTTCAAATTGCGCTTGTTCCGCTGGCGTGCGTCGCGTCGTCGGCCGTTCCACGGTGCCATAAGGAATCTCAAACGTCGCTTTCTCATTACGTGCGGACACAGGAAATGCGACTTTCAAGAGAATGTGCCGTTCATGCCAGTCAACCTGCATGTGGACGTCAACTCGCGGTACGCCAGCTTCCAGCGTGATGTCTTGCACGAACGTCGAGTCATTGAGATGGTGCTTCACCCGGATCACCGCTCGCATCGGCGTATGCTCAATCAGTTTCACTTCATCCGCTTGCATCAAATCCGTGTGTTGCTTTACAAAATCGGCGTCCACGTTCCACGCATCCCACTTCTTCGGTTTGTCCACAAAGGCTTGCAGCAAATTGCCGCAGGGCAATCCATCGGGCAATGCCGCCGGTGAGCCTTCACTCCGCACCGGCAAATCCAACGCTTCTTTCTTGCTGATCTTGTCCACCAAGCTGGTAATACAACCGGTTTTCGAGCCAACCCTCAGTCGGACGAATTCGTTTTCCAGTTCCTGCGAAGAAGAATCACCGGTTGCGATGAGCAGCGGCCTTTTCGGTGGCGCTTTGGGCGCGCTGCCCGCCACCAACCGGATTAATTTGTAACCCGTCGCCGGAATGTTCTCCGCAAGAATGCGCACCTTCACTCGATTGGTTTGTGGATCGCTGCTAAGCACTTGAGCCAGCAACGGTTTTCCATCCGGATCTAGTGCGGTCACTTGCCGCATCGGGCCTGGAAATTGGACTTCCACATCGATCTGATCAGTTCTTGCCCACGACAGCGGATTAAACACCAGCACACCTACTCCCGGCGAATTCACTCGCGCCGCCAAATCCGCGAGCGACGCGCTGATAACGTCACGATTGATGCGCTCCGACTCCGCATAGCGCCGCGCCGCGTCAACGTAGTTGATGTGAATGCCCGAACCCGGCAAAATATCGTGAAATTGATTGAAAAGAATGTTCTTCCACGCATCATCCAGATTCCTCTGCGGATATTCGTTGCCAAAAAGCGTCCCGATCGCCGCAAATTTCTCGGCGTCGAGCATCAAAACTTCGTTTTTGCGGTTAAGTTTCTTTTCTTCCGATTGCGTCGTCTGCACGCCGCGATGGTATTGAAAATAAAGCTCGCCATTCCAGGTCGGAATCTTCAGTTCGCTCTTGTTCTTCTCCAAATCGGCAAAGTAAGCCGCGGCGGTGGAAAAATTGATCTTGGGATAAACCAGATCGCTCTTCTGCCAGCGCATCGCCGTATCGAGGTCCACCCGCGTCGGTCCGCCGCCATGATCGCCAACCCCATACAAATACATGGTGTTCAAGCCATTCAGCGGTGCTGAATTCGTGCCTCCGTTGTAATTCCACATCATCGGCCCATAAACCGACGCGTCGTGCGCCAGCTTTTGCGGATCGATGGCGTTTGCGTAGTCGCTCGGAAAATACGTCAGCAGCCGGCTGCCATCAGGCGCTTGCCACCAGAAAAGGCGATACGGAAACCTCGTAAACTCTGACGCCCAAAGGAGTTTCTGGGTCACGAAATAATCTATACCGGCGCGTTTATAAATCTGCGGCAATTGCGCGTTGTAGCCAAACGAATCAGGGTTCCACCCGATGTTGATGTTGATCCCGAATTTGTCTTGAAAATAGCGCTTGCCGTAAAAAAGCTGCCGCGTAAGCGACTCGCCATCCGGCATGTTGAGATCTGGCTCTACCCACATGCCACCAATCACTTCCCAGCGGCCTTCTTTCACGCGCTGCTGGATTTCCTTGAACATTGCCGGATATTTTTCTTCCATCCACACATACGCTTGCGCCGCGCTAGCGGTGAATTTGAAGTCGGGATACTCGCGCATTAGTTGCAGCGCCGTACCGAACGTATTGCGCACGACTTCCACGGTTTCGGTCCACGGCCACAGCCAAGCCATATCAATGTGGCTGTTTCCGACCGCTGAGACCTGAAACTGCTGCATGTACGGACGCAGCGCTTCCAGTTTCGTTTGCGCATCACGCAGGGACGCATCGAACGCCGCCTGATCGCCCGCGTCTAAAGCCTTGATATTGATGGCGTTGACCGCAGCATCGAGCTCTTGCTGGCGCTGAGCTTTGCCGTCTTCGTAGGCCGCAATCAGCGGCATTGCCGACAACATCTGCAAACGCATCAAGGCAGCATCGAGACGCCCGCTCGCCGGTTCGATGCGCAGTTCGGCATGCTCGAGACGGCTGGCATTGCCGCCACAACAACCCCCACCGCCAGAATCCACCACACGCACTGCGATAAACAACTCCTGGCCAGGCTGTGCATTTTCAATCAGTGGAATGGGTACCTGCCCGTCTTCGTCGGTACGAGCCACCATTGAGCCGTTCGAAAACACGCTCACCTGAATCGCGTCCGCGCTGCCCACGTGCAAATCGAGCACGATATGGGACGCTAGCAAGTTGTAACCATTCAGTTGCGCCGGAACCTCAAATTTCCGCACGAGCCAGCGTGAACCTTCCCAGTCTTCATGCACTTTCGTCGTTTGCCAACCGCCGAGATCCTGCGCAGGATCTTCGCCATGCGCCAGATTCGCGTCATGAACCTGCCATTCGTCGAGGGAAATCGTGGTGATGGCGTGCAAGCGGTCGAGCACGGCCTTGTAGGGATCGCTTACTGCGTTCGTTTGCGCCCCGGCCATTGCGCAGGTCGTCGTTAATAATCCCGCCACCAAAATTAGCGCGCGCCGCATGTACTTCGTAGTCTTCATGAAAATCGGCTTCATACGAACGCTCCGCCAAAAAAGATTGAAGTGTACTCGCGGCTGATGTCTTCGCCGGTGAGGATGCCGTCAGGCTTGTACCACTGGTAAATCCAGTTGATCATGCCGAGTAGCGCAAAAGCCGCGGCTCGCGGACTAATTGCGCTTTTCGAACCGCGCGCGCGTTGCACGTGCGCAATCAAATTTTCGAGAAAGTGCACGTACTCTTTTTTGCGTTTGTTGATGCGGCGGCGGAGCGCGGGCGGCAGGGGATGGTTTTCATGCAGCATGACGGTGATTTCGCGATCGCGGACACTCAACACGACCTCGATGTGAAGTTTGATCAGCGTGCGCAACGCCGTCTCCGGATCCAGAATTTTGCGCACCTGGTCCACGACGCGCTGCTGGGTGATGTCCATAGCGCTGTCCATGAGGTCAAAGAGAATGTGGTCTTTGCTCTCAAAGTGGTGGTAAAGGCCGCCTTTGCTTAAGTTTAGAGCGGCGGCCACATCGTTCATCGAGGTCGCATCATAGCCACGCTGCTGAAATAGCCGCGCCGCCGTGCGAAGAATTTCCTGCCGGGAGCTGATGGTCGTTTCTCGAATCATTTCGTGGGGTTCCGGAGAACCTCGCATTTTAACAGGGTCGCGAAGAAAACTTGACAAACTCTTGGGCAAATCACTAGCATTGAAACATACCGACCGGTCGGCTTTATTGATGGGGTCACAAGAGCGGGGCTAAAGCGAACTTCTGGGGATGTTCGCTTTGTTGAATTTTGTTTCCGTGAGGAGATTTCATGGCCAAAGTTTTCTACGAACGTGACGCAAATCCCACCGCGCTACGGGCTAAGACGATCGCGATTCTAGGTTATGGCAGTCAGGGTCACGCCCAGGCGCAAAATCTGCGCGACAGCGGCTACGACGTCATCGTTGGGCTGGAGGCGAATCGTGTCAGCGCCCGCCAGGCGCGAGCCGATGGTTTCGAGGTTTACCCGCCCGCAGAAGCCGCGAAGCGCGCAGACTGGATCCATCTACTGACGCCGGATGAAACCCAGGGCGAACTCTACGCTTCTTCGATTGAGGCCCATTTGACTGCGGGCAAAATCCTGGGCGTTTCGCACGGGTTCAGCATTCATTTCAAAACCGTCACCCCGCCCAAAGACGTGGATGTGGTGATGATTGCACCCAAGAGTCCGGGACATCTGGTGCGACGGGTCTACACCGAAGGCCGCGGCGTGCCTTCCCTGCTCGCGGTCAAGCAGGATGCCAGCGGCCGCGCGCAGGAATACGCGCTGTGCTACGCCTATGGCATTGGCTCGACGCGCGCGGGTGTTCTTGAAACCACCTTCCAGGAAGAGACTGAAACCGATCTTTTCGGTGAGCAGGCGGTTTTGTGCGGCGGGTTGACCTCGCTCATCAAGAAAGGCTTCGAAACGCTCGTAGCTGCCGGTTATCAGCCGGAGATTGCTTATTTCGAGTGCCTGCATGAAGTGAAACTCATCGTCGATCTCATCTACGAAGGCGGATTGAGCCGCATGCGGGATTCCATCTCGAATACGGCGGAGTACGGTGACTTAACCCGCGGAGAACAGGCTGTGGGCGATACTACACGCGCGGCGATGCAACAAATTCTGGCCCGCATTCAGGATGGCAGCTTCGCGAAAGAGTGGATCGAAGAAACCCGCAGTGGCGGACGCAAGTTCGCAGAACTGCGCGAGGTGGAACGACATCATCCGATTGAAGAAGTCGGGGCGCGCCTGCGCGGCATGATGTCGTGGTTGCCGAAAGAAGCAGGAAGGCAAGAAACGAAACAAGCTAAAGCCATGGATGCTCGCGAGCCGCAGGTGGCGAATGCTTAAGGGAGCTGACATCGTTTTGCGATGTTTGCGCGCCGAGGGAGTGGACCTGGTGTTCGGGTATCCGGGCGGCGCGATAATGCCGCTGTACGATGCAT
The DNA here is from genome assembly GCA_049515835.1 of Terriglobales bacterium. Lineage (GTDB taxonomy): Bacteria > Acidobacteriota > Terriglobia > Terriglobales > Acidobacteriaceae > JAJPHW01. The sequence continues at coordinate 6,774 of JBEKTR010000096.1, read as the reverse complement.
TGAATGGCAGCGGCGTGCGGCACATTCTTACCCGACACGAGCAAGGCGCGGTGTTCGCAGCCGAGGGTTTCGCGCGCGCCACGGGAAAGACAGGCGTCGCGATCGCGACCAGTGGGCCGGGAGCCACGAATCTGGTAACCGGCATTGCTGACGCGAAAATGGATTCGGTGCCGCTCGTTTGCATCACCGGGCAAGTGCGGAGCGCGTTGATTGGCAGTGATGCATTTCAAGAGACAGATGTGTTCGGTTTGACGCTGTCGCTCACCAAATGGAGCCGTCTGGTGCAATCAGTGGAAGAAATACCGGAAGTGATTGCGCAGGCATTTTATTGGGCACGCAGCGGCCGGCCGGGACCAGTGGTTTTGGACATACCAGTCGATTTGCTGAAAGCGACAGCTGAGTTTCGCGGGCCGGTCAAGTTCACACCGCAAATCTTGCCTGCGGATTTTCAGGTCGAGTTCGGTTTTTGCGAGCCGCTGATTTCGCTTCTCAAGAAGGCGCATAAACCGGTCGCGCTGGTCGGCGCGGGTGCGAAGTTGTCAGGCGCGGTCCACGAGTTGCGCGGTCTGCTTAATGAGCTCAATATTCCCACTTTCGCCACGGTGCACGGCCTGGGCGCGGTGCATCCTGAAGCTCCCTACTATCTGGGGATGGTCGGCATGCATGGCACACGTGCCGCGAACATGGCGCTGCACGAGACCGATCTTCTTCTCGTATTTGGCGCTCGACTCGACGATCGTGTTACCGGAGATCCTACGCGTTTCGCGCCACACGCGCGCATCGCGCATTTTGAAATCGATCCCGCGCAACTGGACCGGGTTCGGCCATGCGAATTGCCCATTGTCGGCGACTTAGCTAGCACCGCTCCCGCGTTTCATGCGGCACTGCGCCACTCGCATCTGCCCGACTGGCAACAGTGGCGAGATATTGCGTGCGGCCCGGAGCGCGCCGAACTCGACTCGAAAGGCCTTGCGCAGCCGACGATTCGATTTCTCGATGAACTCTTCGCCCGATTGCCTGAAGACAGCGTGATCGTTGCCGATGTCGGCCAACACCAGATGTGGGCGGCGCAGCGCTACCGTTCGGATTCAGCGCATGGATTCATCACCTCGGGGGGATTGGGTGCGATGGGCTTCGCGCTTCCGGCTGCGATTGGCGTACAACTCGCGAAACCCAAAACGACCGTGCTCTGCGTTTCCGGTGACGGCGGAATTCAAATGAATATTCAGGAGTTGGCCACGGTGCGGCGATTGGGCCTGCCGATCAAAATCGTGATTGTGGACAACAAATACCTAGGCATGGTGCGGCAGTGGCAACAACTTTTTTATTCACGCAACTATGCGGAGACGGATTTAAGCGATAATCCGAATTTTGTGGAAATTGCGAAGGCCTACCGAATCAGCGCGCGTCGAGTGGAAGAAAATGCGATGAGTGAGCATCCCATTGCGGATGAAACCAACGACCTGCTGGATGTGTTCTTGCATTCCTCGGAGCCCGAATTGCTCGTGTTCGATTGCGCGCCGGAAGCCAACGTTTTTCCCATGGTGCCTGCGGGGGCGGCGTTGTCGGAAATGATGCTCGAAGAAGAGTGAAAGCAGATTCCTCACCGCTAAAGCGGATTCGGAATGACAAGGGTAAGGAGAAATCATGCACGTATTTCACATTCGTTATCGCAATACGCAAGGCACACTGATGCGCATATTGAATGCGGCTTCGCGGCGCGGCATTGACATGCCGTACGTTCAAGCGGAGCCTGCCGAACACACGCACAAAGTGACACTGCTGCTCAACGTCAATGCGAAGCAAGTGGGTCAACTGCGCCGCGACTGGCATGCGATCGTGGATGTGATGGACCTTCGTGCTGGCGCGCCCTTGAAAGAGATGGTGCACGCTCCAGGAGCGTGGCAAGCGCACCCACCGGCGAACGTGGTATCAGCCGAAGCTGCCACGCCGGCGATGGCGTGAACGGGCGCTAAAGCGCGCAATTAACGCTACGGGTACATAGGCACGAGTGAACTCGTGCCCTTCCCAATCTCATTGATTTCATTTCGAATGTCGTAATCTATCCCTGCCATGGATCTCAAGCATCGCAGTCGAGGCATTACCGATGGACGGGATCGCGCGCCGTCGCGCGCCATGTTCAAAGCCATCGGCTTCACTGACGCCGACCTCAATCGTCCGCTGATCGGCGTGGCCAATACGTGGATTGAAACCATGCCCTGCAATTTTCACTTACGGCGACTTTCGGCCAAGGTGAAAGAAGGCATTCGCGCGGCGGGCGGGACGCCGATGGAGTTCAACACGATTGCCATCAGCGACGGCGAAACCATGGGCACGGAAGGAATGCGCGCTTCGCTGGTGAGCCGCGAGGTTATCGCGGATTCGATTGAGCTGGTCTGCCGCGGGCAGATGTTTGACGCGGTGGTTTGTGTAGTCGGATGCGATAAGACAATTCCGGCGGCGGCCATGGCGTTGGCGCGGCTGGATCTTCCGGGGCTGGTTTTATACGGTGGGACGATTGCGGCCGGAGTTTATCGTGGGAAAGATGTGACGATCCAGGACGTGTTTGAAGCCGTCGGTGCGAATGCCGCTGGAAAAATGACTGACGGCGAGCTGCTAGACCTCGAAAATGCGGCTTGCCCTGGAGCGGGCGCCTGTGGCGGGCAGTATACGGCGAATACGATGTCCACGGTGATGGAACTGATTGGCTTGTCGCCAATGGGTTTCAACGGAGTACCGGCGATGGATTCGCGCAAGGACGACATCGCGTTTCGTTGTGGCGACATTGTCATGAATGCACTAAAGCGCGGCATCCGTCCAAAAGAAATTCTCACGCTGCCAGCGTTTCACAACGCGATTGCTGGCGTAGCGTGCACGGGTGGTTCCACCAACGCGGTGTTGCATCTCCTAGCCATCGCGCGGGAAGCGGAAATTCCGCTCCACATTGATGATTTTCAGACGATCAGCGAGCGTACGCCGTTGCTGGCGGACCTCAAACCGGCCGGGCGCTTTGTGGCCGCCGATGTAGATAAGGCCGGAGGTATACCGATTATTGCGAAACGGCTGCTTGATGGCGGACTGGTCGATGGCGGCGCACACACCGTCACGGGAAAGAGCTTTGCAGAAGAAGCCAGCGCCGCACAAGAAACGCCGGGGCAACAGGTGATTGCGCCGCTAAGTCATCCTTTGAAGAAAAGTGGCGGCCTGGTGATTCTTCATGGAAATCTCGCGCCGGAAGGCTGCGTGGTTAAAGTCAGCGGACACGAGCGGTCGGGCCACCGCGGACCGTCGCGGATATTTGAGTCCGAAGAAGATGCGATGGCAGCGGTGACCGGCAGACGAATTCGACCGGGTGATGTAGTGGTGATCCGGAATGAAGGGCCGAAAGGCGGTCCCGGCATGCGAGAAATGCTGAGTGTGACGGCCGCGATTGTGGGCGAAGGATTAGGCGAATCGGTGGCGCTGCTAACCGACGGACGCTTTAGCGGGGCGACGCGCGGGCTGATGGTTGGACACGTTTCTCCGGAAGCAGCGCTGGGTGGGCCAATTGCTGCGTTGCGCGAAGGCGATGTGGTCCGTGTTGATATCAACGAGCGCGTGCTGGAAGTGGAAATCAGCGATGCGGAAATCCGCGAACGGCTGGCGCGCACGAGAGTCAAACCTCCGCGCCATCGCAACGGCGTGTTCGCGAAATATGCCGCGCTCGTGTGTTCAGCGTCGGAGGGCGCGATCACGCGACCTCCGCGCGAGTAAGCACGCTTAGCGCTGGGGATGATACTTTCGGACGGCCAGCACGCCTAGAACGACAAAAATCACCATCACGATCACCTGCGCGATCACAAATGGCGGTTCTTTCTGGGTCGGCGCGAGAGCATGCAGCGCGGGGGCTTTCTCGAAGATCTGCGCGACCAGAACAAAACAATTCAAATAGAGCGCCAGCGTGCAACTTACGACGAATATCGGGCGCCACGCGCCGCCGGAACCGGCTTTGTAGCGCGCTGGCAGGGCTATGGCGAGGGCCACAAGCGAGATGATGCCCAGGATGTGGGAAGGCAAAATGTGCGTGACGGGAAAACCGAATCCGGTGACACTGGTCGCGATCGTGGTCACGAGGAACAGCGTGATCCACTTTTCGGAGAGTTTGCCAAGAACCCATCCCAGCAGCATGATGAGGCCGGAAACGATTCCGAGCAAACTGATGACGACGTGAATCGCGGTGTAGGTGGACAGCGACATTCCGAAAATCATGTGGCACCTTTCCGGGAGAATAAGAATGCCCTCGCTCCCTGTACGCGAGTAGTTTGTAAATACGGATTCGCAACTATATCAAAGGCGCACCGAATAAGTAGAAAGATTCGCGGGAGCCGCGCAGCGTGATTCTACGATGGGCGCTAGTTCGTCAACGTTGCACTCGACCTGACTCGTCGCCTTTAAGCAGAGCCTCGACTTCGGCGAGCGTGGAACGGGAGAAATCTCCCATGATTGAGTGCTTGAGGCAACTGGCCGCGACGGCGAACTCGAGCGCGTCGCGGTGGGATGATAATTGTTGCATTCCGAAAATGAGGCCGGCAGCGAAACTGTCGCCGGTGCCAACGCGATCCACGATATGTGTGATGTCGTAGTGGCGGCTGACGATAAATTCCTTCCGGTTGTTCAAACAAGCTGACCAGCCGTTATGGGACGCACTCTTCGATTCGCGCAGGGTGACCGCGATGGCTTTCAGATTGGGATATTCCTGCAAGACGCGCCCGGTGAGCTTTTCGTACTGGGCGGGATTGAGGTTGCTGGAATGCACGTTGACTTCGGCAGCGATGCCAAGGGATTTCTGGACATCTTCTTCGTTGGCGATGGCGATATCTACCTGGCGCACAAGGTCGGGCATTAGTTCGTCGGCGCGCTTTCCCCACTTCCAAAGATTCTTACGAAAGTTGAGATCGCAAGATACGGTGAGGCCATGTTCTTTCGCTTTGACGAGGGATTCGGCGACGAGGGCGGCGGCGGAAGAGCTAATGGCCGGAGTGATGCCGGTGATGTGGTACCAGCCGGCATTTCTAAAAATTATGTTCCAGTCGAAATCGCCGGGTTGGGCAAGCGCGATGGCGCTGTATTCTCGATCGTAGATGACTTTGGATGGGCGCTGATTGGCGCCGGCTTCGACGTAGTAAGCGCCCATGCGTCCCTTCGCATGAATTATGTGCGAGGTATCCACGGCGAAGCTGCGGAGTTCAGCGACGGCGGCGTCGGCGATAGCATTGTTGGGAAGTGCGGTGACAAAGGCGGCGGGCAGTCCGAATTGCGCGAGCGCGATGGCGACGTTGGCTTCGCCTCCGCCGAACGAAGCGACAAATTGCGGAGTTTGCAGGAAGCGCTCGAAGCCCGGAGGCGCTAGTCGCAGCATTAATTCGCCAAAAGTAACGGTTTGTTTGGTCGTCATCGTTTCGCAATCATGATTTGGACTGGGTTGCGGCTGTGTCGGTGGCCGCGTCTGTGTCGGGTTTCAAAGGAGCGTAGGCCAAACTCGAGAAACGCTCGGGGTTGATGTAGCGCAACCGAAGATGGGAGATCATGGCGTCTTCGGCAGTTTGCGAGGACTTGCCGAGGATGACATCCAAGAGTTGGCGATGATGATTCAAAGGCCAGCGTCTTTCATTGTTGCTGGTGTATTCGAGGGCCTGATGGGCGAAGAGAACCGGCACGAGGGAATTCAGAATTTTTTCCAGATAAGGATTGCCGCTCATGCTCCAAATCGCGCGGTGAAATTCGAGGTCGAGCGCGGCGGCGTCAATCTCAGAACCTTCGCGCCAGTTCTCCATTTGCTCGACCAGAGCGGACAACTTTTTCTCTAATGCGGCGGTAAGGCGAGCGTGGCATAACTTTAGGGCCTCGGCTTCTAAAACAATGCGGAGGCTATTGATTTTCTGGCAATCTTCATCGCTGAGAGTGTTCACAAACATACCCCGGCGAGGATGGTTCATCACCAGGCCCTGCTCCTGCAAGTGCTGCAAAGCTTCGCGAACGGGAATGCGGCTAACACCATATTCGCGGGCCAGTTTGCTCTCGTTGAGACGGTCGCCGGGCTTGAACTTACGGGAAATGATGGCTTCGCGTAGCACGGCCACAAGGTGCGCTTTGATGGTGGTAGCAGAGCGCAATTCCGTCGCGATGGAGTCAATTGAGGACATTAATGCCACCCCTGTATGCACTTTACCGAGTTTTTTGCTTGACTTGCAATGGACTAGCCCCAATAATTGCATACAGTATGCAGTTATCCCCGTCGCTACATCGTCACCCTCTGGTGACCTGAACGGCAGCGGCGGCAGATTGGGAGCTACTGAATCCACTGCCGCCGTAGTCGTAACTCCGATTCTCCCCTCCCCCGAAAATTTGATAGAACTTAAGCGTAGAAACGCTGGCGGCTGTTGCCTCTAGTGCTGCAATTGCGGCAAGAAAGTGTGGAAGAAGTTTGAGAATTGTCCGATTGAAGACGGCCGTGGTGGAGGGCAATTTTGATTGGACCTTCGTCCGCGTTGAAACCGACGAGGGCATTCATGGATTGGGAGAATGCTTTTTTGCGCCGGGGCTAACGGCAATGCTGCGCTCGCTGGAACCATTGTTGATCGGCGAAGACCCACGCGATGTCAACCGGCTGTTTCGGAAACTGCAACTGGCCACTTCGGGCGCAGGTTCCGTGGCAGGCATTATTTACAACGCCATTAGCGGAATTGACGCGGCGCTCTGGGACGTTCTCGGGCAGTCGCTCGGCGTTCCCATTTA
>JBEKTR010000095.1:0-12222 GCA_049515835.1 Terriglobales bacterium | reverse complement strand
CCCCGTTGCACAAAATGTATTTCGGCTTGCTTGCCTGTTTGGGAACGAATGACCACTTCAGGCCTGTGCTGAATCCAGCGCCGCCCCGGCCACGCAGACCGGAGTTCTTGACTTCATTGATGATGGCGTCGGGCTCCATGGCCAGCGCTTTGCGCACTGCTTTGTAGCCGTCGAGTTCGAGATAGCGGTCGATGTTCGTCGCGCCCATGCCGAAGCGCTTGGAGACGACTTTTATCTCATCAGGATGGGAGACCAGATCCGCCATAAGCTTATTGCGCTGTTTTCTTTCTGTAGCTTTCGAGGACGGCATCCATTTTTCGTTCGTCCAAATTTTCGTGAAAGTCGTAGTTCACCTGGATTGCCGGCGCCCAGCTGCATGCGCCAATACATTCGACTTCTTCAAGAGAAAATAAGCCGTCAGGCGTGGTGCCTTTGTGACCGATTTTCAAGCGATCTTTGCAGTGTTCCAACAACTCTTCGCCGCCGCGTAGCATGCAGGCGATGTTGGTGCAGACCTGTACGTTATATTTGCCGCGCGGCTTGGTGACCAGCATGGAGTAATAGCTGGCGACGTTAGTCACTTCGAGCGGAGTGAGTTCCAACCGCTGAGCAATATCTACAATAACTTCTTCGGAGAGATATCCGACTTCGTCTTGAGCATAGAGCAGCGTCGGGACGAGCACAGATCGCTTCGTCGGATAATGCGTGAGCATTTCCGCGAACCGTTTTTCGAATTCAGTCGAAAACCTCATCGGTCGATCTCTCCAAGCACGATGTCGATAGATCCAATGGCGGCGACCACGTCCGCGAGCAGCCGGCCTTCACAAAGCTTGGGCAATGTTTGCAAGTTCGCCAGACACGCCGAACGCATATGGACGCGATATGGTTTCGCGGAGCCATCACTCACGATGTAATAACCCATTTCCCCGCGCGGCGATTCGACCGCCTGGTAAACTTCACCCTCGGGCACTGTAAAACCCTCTGTCACAATTTTGAAATGGTAGATGAGCGCTTCCATTTGCGTCTTCATCTTTTCGCGATCAGGAAGCACTACTTTGGGTGCGTCGGCTTTGATCGGGCCTTTCGGCATACCGTCCAGCGCTTGTTTGACAATGCCAATGGATTCGCGCAGTTCCGCTACGCGGCACATATAACGGGCGAATACGTCGCCTTCAGTCGCGGTGGGCACTTTGAATTTGAAATTCTCGTAGCCGGTGTAGGGATTATCGCGCCGCAAATCAATGTCCACGCCGCTGCCGCGAAGCGTGGGTCCACTTGCGCCCAAAGCTAGCGCATCTTCCGCCGTGAGTTTAGCCACGCCCTTCGTGCGCATTACCCAAATCGGATTTCCTGTGAGCAGATTTTCGTATTCATCGACTTTCGAGGGGAATATGTCGGCGAACTTGCGCACACGGTCGAAGAAATCAAGCGGTGGTTCGAGAGCTACACCACCGATGCGGAAATATGAAGTCATCATGCGCTGTCCGCTGATGGCCTCGAACAACCGCAAGATTTCTTCACGCTCGCGGAAGCAATAGAGAAACACCGTCATTGCGCCAATGTCCATGGCGTGCGTGCCCAACCAGACCAGATGCGAATTGATACGGGTGAGTTCGTTCATCATGACGCGTAGCCATTGCGCCTTCGGCGGGATCTCAAGCCCTAACAACTTCTCCACGGCCAACGCGTAGCAAAGGTTATTGGTCAGCGGGCAGAGATAATCGATGCGGTCCGTAAGCGGAACAACCTGGTGATAAAACTTGGCTTCGCACGTCTTCTCAATGCCCGTATGGAGATACCCAATGTCGGGCATAATGCGCACAATGTTTTCGCCATCAATTTCGAGAATCACGCGCAACACGCCGTGTGTGGACGGATGTTGCGGGCCCATGTTCAGGATCATTGTTTTGTCCTGAGCGAACTCAATGTCAGGCAAGGCTGTCAGGTGACCCATCAGCGATAGCCCTCCACCGGATAATCTTTGCGCAAAGGATGGCCTTCCCAATCCTCGGGCATCAGGAGGCGTCGCAGATAAGGGTGGCCGGTGAAACGTACGCCGAAGAGGTCATATACTTCGCGCTCACCGTAATTGGCACCGGGCCAAATCGAAGTTATCGACTCGATCGCCGGACTGTCGCCGGAAAGGCGAACTTTTAGGCGCACACGCTCTTTTTTTGCAATCGAAAATAGATGGTAAATCACTTCAAAGCGCGGCTCTTCGGGTAGCCAGTCAACGCAAGTGACATCCGACAAGTAGCTGAAGTCGCAGGTTGGGTCGTTCTTGAGCAGCATGCAGGCTTCACGCAGGTAGGCGCGGCCCGCATAAATCGTCATTTCCTCGCGATCAAACTTCGCGCCTTCCACCGAAGCCGGGTTCCAGCCGAGCAGGCAGGCCAGAGCGGGGTGAGACTTCAGTTGCTCCAAGTCGGTGATGGCGGGTGCGAGGGCCACTAGACTTCACCTCGCTTGGCGGATGGAGCCGCCCAGTCGAGAGCGCCCTTTTTCCAGATATAGAAGAATCCAACGAGGAAAATCGCGATATACACGAACATTTCCCAGAATCCGAACATCTTCAGCTTGCGAAGAATGACGGCCCAGGGATAAAGAAAGACTGCTTCCACGTCGAAGAGGATGAATAGCATCCCCACTAGATAGAACTTGACGGAAAACCGGCCCTGGGTGTCTCCGATAGGAGTCATGCCGCACTCATAAGGAGAGAGTTTGGCGCGGGAGGGTCGCCGGTAGCCGATAATCCAGGAAAGCGTGACCACGGCGCAGGCAAAGCCGACGGCTACCATAAAATGAATCAAAAGAGGCAGGTATCGGACGAAATAATTATCAGGCATGGGCGCTGGTCTATATAATTCGGCGACAGAGTTTAGGAAACACTCTAGACTAGAGTTGGTCGCAGTGAGTGTCAAGCGTAGCCGTCACATTTATGATGAACTTTTAACCAGAATTTTATTTTCTGGTCAACCATTGAGTGGAACGCATGATTTTTGGTTTTAACACCGACATAAAACACGGGGATACGGTCTATCACGTCCAGAGCGAAGCTCGCGAAAATGAGCTCTTGCTGCAGACGCAGGTGTTTGTGCGCGGGCGTTGCGTCGGGAAGCGTGCAACCTCCTATGCCGAACAAGCGGGCGGCACCGGATTCACTGACCAGAACAAAGAGCAGATCCTACGTGAGCAGCATCGCATGGTGCTCGATGCCATCCGCGACAACCGGATGGAAGATGCGCTCGATAAACGAGACGCCCCCGAAACCCTCGCTGCCATTAAAGAGCTAGACGTTCAATGGCTGAATGCGGATTCGGTGCATGCGAATCAAACGCTGCTGATGCAGCTTCGCGTGACCGATGGCGGCGTGCCGACGCCGAATGCTCGCCTTACTGTCCGTTTCGCCCGAGCGGATGGCGCCCCGTTTTACACGCAGGTCGTGACCGACGCCGCGGGCGACGTTGAAATGAAGATTGATGCCGAGGAGTCCTCATTGCCAGATTCTTCCATTCTGGTCCAAGCTAATGTCGCCGGCCGAACCGCGACGCGGAAGTTCCAACTCAAGAAAGTGGAAGCCTAGCGGGCAACCAACTTCAACATTCAACGGGTTTATGCGACTTCAAATTAACGGGGACGACCGGGAGTTTGGATCTCCGCTTACGTTGGGTTCTCTCATCGAACAACTCGGCATGAAGGCTGATCGCGTTGCGGTCGAACTGAATCGCGAAATTGCCTCGCGCGATCAGTGGGCAACCGTTCATCTCAAAGACGGCGACCGCCTGGAGATTGTCCACTTTGTCGGTGGCGGCCACTGACGGCCCGCCCGGAACTCTTCTAGTCACTGCTTTTGCACCGAATCTCTTGTTGACAGCGCACAGATTGAGCCTAAAATGTTTCAAACATTGGCAGTTAGGAATGTTTTAAACATTTTTGCTCTCAAATGCCACAGAGTTTTACATCCCGCGACGTGATTCAGCTCACCGGTATCACGCCGCGCCAGTTGCAGTGGTGGGATGAGCGCGGCATTGTGGTGCCGCAACGGCAAGGGCACCGTCGCATTTATTCACTCGAAGATTTAACTGAAGCAGCCGTCATCTGTGAACTGCGACGCCGGGGCTTCACCTTGCAAAGCGTTCGTAAAGTCATGGGGTTTCTACTGCGGGAGTTCGGCAAGCGGTTGGCCCAGACGGTCGGCGGAGCTTGCGACTATCACCTGCTTACGGATGGAAACTCGCTTTATCTCGAGACCTCACCGCAACAGATTGTTGACATTTTGAAAAACTCAGCGCAGCCGATGTTCACCATTTGCCTGAGTGACACGGTGCGGCGCGTACGTGCCGAAATTCGCCGCGAAAAAAAAGCTAATGCAACGGAAAGCCTTCGTAGGCAGGGAAGAGCCAGAAAAGCGTCGTAGTTGGCGGTCCATCCTTACGCGGGAGGAGACAACATGGTCGGAGAATTGGACGTCCTGAGCGAGTGGATTCCGGAGCAAATGCAGCCCGGCACGATCTTCGTGTTGGAAAATGCAGGTCGGGTAGGCGAAGAAGCAGACCCATACTGGGCCGTGCTCTCCTGTCCAGATTGCGGCACCCTCGGCCTGATCACCCGCAAACAAATCGCGGGATTGCTCACTGTGATCTGCGGATCGAACCACTGCTCGGCGCAATTTTTCATCCGGGATAACGATATCGAAATCCGCAAGCCGTTCTAGTTCCTATCGAACCAATCTCGCGCCCGTCATAAACACGAAGCAACGAGCAATGTTTGAAACGTTGCCTTCGGTTACTACTTCCGTTTTGCTGCGGTTTGGAGTTCCACCGGCACCTGCGCCACAATCTCAATTCCAAATCCTTCGAGTGCGGCCACGCGCCGGGGATGATTCGTCAACAAGCGAATCCGCCGCAGGTTTAAATCGGAGAGTATCTGCGCTCCCAATCCGATTTCGCGCTGTATTTTTCGTTCCGCTTCAGGGTGCGTAGCTGCCGCGCGGTCGCGGTGAAAACTCAAGAAGTTACGCTCGCCGGTGCGATCCACGGAAAATCCCTTCGCAGTCTGGTGCAGGTAAATAAGAGCGCCGCGACCCTCCCTAGCAATCGCCTCCATGGAGCCTTCAATCGTGGCATGGCAATCACAACTTGTGGATCCGAAAACGTCGCCGACGACGCAATGCGCGTGCATGCGGACAAGCACCGGCTCGCGGCCGCTCTCAATGTCTCCCTTCACGAGCGCGATGTGGGCTTCGCCACCTGAGTTTTCGCTATGGAGAATATCGCTTTCATAGGCGATCACGCGAAACTCGCCGTGTTTCGTATCAATGAGCGCCTCACCGACCCGATGCACATAGCGTTCATTCTGCATGCGATAGCGAATGAGTTCGGCTACGGTGAGCATCATCATGTCGTGCTCGCGGCAGAACGCAATCAAATCGGATACACGCGCCATGGTGCCGTCGTCGCGCATGATCTCGCAGATCACGCCTGCGGGAATCAGCCCCGCTAGCCGCGCCAAATCCACAGAGGCTTCGGTTTGTCCGGCGCGTACCAGCACGCCGCCCTTTTGAGCGCGCAAGGGGAACATATGGCCGGGACGCGCCAGATCATTCGGCCGGGTTGCTGGGTCAATCGCCACTTGAATGGTTCTGGCGCGATCTTGCGCCGAAATGCCCGTCGTCACGCCTTCACGAGCATCAATCGCTTCGCAGAACGCCGTACCGTAATTCGACGTATTCTCGATGGACATGGGACCAATGCGCAGATGATCGAGCCGTTCCTCGGTCATGGCAAGGCAAATCAGGCCGCGGCCAAACTTGGCCATGAAGTTAATGGCTTCCGGGGTAACTTTCTCTGCGGCCAGCGTGAGGTCGCCTTCATTCTCGCGGTCTTCATCGTCCACGACAACGATCATCCGGCCGGCCCGAATCTCTTCAATCGCCGTGGGAACATCGGTAAAAGCCGTTGCAGCGCCCATGGTCCAATTCTAGCAAGAAATTTTCGCGGAGAAAGAACGATTGATCGAGGGTGAAACTACAGGTAACGTGCAAATAGCCAAGCGGCAATTGCCGGGACAATCCACACAAGCACATGAATTCTCAGTTCGTCAGTGGCCGCATACCCCGCCTTCACGCCGTTGAAGTAATCAACTATGGAGAAAATCAACCAGACGGGGAGGAATAGGCAGGCGCCCGTGATTTTCGCGCGGCCCAAATGTCCCGCGCCGAAAACAAAAGCGAAGGACAAAATTACTCCGATTAAAATGACGATAACGGTTCTCATCCATCACAGCCCATGCGCTAACGTTTGTTCAGCATGCCGAAACGAGTTCTTCACCGCGCGAATTACCCACCGAATCAACACGACCACCATCAAGCACAAACCGATCGCAATCGCCGCTCCGACATACGGATGTTTCACTGCCATCCAGGTCAAAAAAATCGCCAACGCATCTTCACCAAGGCTAAGGCTGATATTGGAAAGCGGCTCAGGCGACGGAGTGACCGCGGCGCGGGCCGCCGTCTTGCCGCCATGCGCTGCGAGAGCGATCAAGCCCCCAGCAAGTGTGGCCACAAGTTGCTCCCAAGGCGCAAGCGCAGCGGTTCCCCGAAAAGCGAGCAGCGCCGCGATAGGGACTCGAATAAAGGTATGCAGCGCATTCCATAGCAAATCAAAGGCAGGAATTTTGTCCCCGAAGAATTCCACGCAGAACAAAGCCGCGCTGGCGGCGATGATGTACCAACTCGAAAAAACAGTAAGTCCTGCGGGAAGGGTAATGACGCCCGTATGTTGAAGCAGTCCTAAGGCGCCCACTGTCGCATAAACATTCAACCCAGCGGCGAAGCTGACCGCGATGAGCAAGGCAACGATTTCGTCGGCTGGCAAGTGCATCGTGCTCCACAAAGGAAAAAGGCCGCCAGACGGCGGCCTTGCTTTCCATTAATGCCAATTACAGGGTGGATTCGATTTCGAATCCCCACGCTTCGAGCAAGGGCTCTGGAATGTACTTCGAATTCTTGTTCCGGCGCGCCCACTCCCGCAACCGAGTCGAGCGTAAGTATTGATCGGGCGAGAGCTTATACTCCTTTACAACTTGCTCAAACTCGGTGACCGTCGGCACCACTGGGCCGATCGGTTCCGGCTTGCCCCAGTTCGGATTTCCTCGTCGTTTTGCCATGAAACATTGTCCTCGCTCTTTTTTCGAAGATAGCTATCTTGTTTTTTCAAATAAACCCAACTACTTAGATTTATCGGCAGCCCTGCCGGATTCATCCTGATCTGACGCTCTGGCCGGCTCATTGCCTAGGTCTGGATATGGGCTCGTAAAGCTATGATTATACAGGGCTTTGGTCAGATGTCAACTGAACTGTATGCGGCTACCATGCCCGCAGCTCCAAATGACCCTTGTGTGAGCCTAGTTTATGGATCTACACGAAAGTAGGATTACGCTCGTAATCAGGTCTGTCCTGATTGAATTGACGCTGGCCGATAGCGAATCCTACAGTTGGAACAAGAGATTTGATCGAAGAATCCGAGACTTCACCGGGTCTGCTGGAGCGGGAATTGCGCATATGAGTTTAAAATCACTGGTTTTGTGTGCCGACGAACGAATCGTCCGAGTTCTGCGCAGGGTGCTGAGCGAAATGGAGATTGAAGTTCACCACTGCGCCGGGCCAGATTTCGCCGTCCGCCAGTTGACCCGCAACCGGTTTGAAGCCGTGATTGTGGATTATGTTGATGAAAAGTTAGCCTCACAAGTACTGAGAAGCGCACGCTCCGCACCCGGCAACAAGAATTGCGTCACAATTGCCATCCTCGATTCCAAACAAGCCGTTCGTGTCGCCTTCGATCAAGGCGCCCATTTTGTGCTCTACAAACCAATTTCCATGGAGCGCGCCAAGTCAAGTTTTCGCGCGGCCCGGGCCTTGATGAAACGCGAGCGCCGGCGCAACGCGCGTGTGCCGGTAGAAATTTCAGTCACGCTGAATCCTCATCTCGATCAAGGCGCTATTCATACGGTGACGTCGGATTTGGGTGAAGGCGGCATCGCCGTGAAACTGAAGCACCGGATCGGAAGTGTACGGAATGTGCGAGTTTCGTTTGTTCTTCCGGGGACTGAGAAAAAGATTGAATGTGCTGGAGAAATCGCGTGGGAGAATGCTATGCGGCAGACCGGGATCCGCTTCAAGGACTTGCCGTCCGACGCGGCTTACCATATTAAGACCTGGTTGGCGCGGCATACGCCGGAACTCGAGCCCGATGATCCGCCGGTCCCATGCAAGTTGACCGATCTCAGCGTGGGCGGTTGCTACCTGGAGATGAACTCGCCGTTTCCGCATCGCACAGTAGTGACGCTTTCGATGCAAGCCGGGGTAACGGAGTTCCGTGCTCAGGGGGTGGTGCGGGTCATGCATCCGGAAATAGGCATGGGGATTGAGTTCTCGAGAAAGAACGGTGCACAGAGAGAGAAGGTAGAAGCCTTCATTCAAGAGTTGGCAAGCGACCGTGGCGCATTGCCCGAATTGCGCGTCGAACCCGAAGGCCTCCTCTATGAAGAGGATCCTGTTAAGGAAGTTGCGACCGAAGGTAACGAAGATCTTTTGTTAAGTCTATTCCGCCGGGAAGACCTGACCGCCGAAGACTTCCGCATAGAATTGATCAAACAGCGCGGCCCACAAAGTGAATCTGCAGCTGCCGTTTAAGCTGCTCCCCTAATCGACAATAAGCGGCTTTCTGCCGGCGGTTTCTTTCTATTACTGCCGACGATGCCGGACGGGCACTACGAATTTGTTCCGACATCGTGCAGGTAGCGGCTTTCTCGCGATCATGATTGGAGAAATCGAACTCCGCCAATTTCAGGCTACCCATCCAAGCTTAGTTTTGCCGGGCAAGAAGGCCCAGTCAGCTTAAAGGCAGGCGATCGAAGCGAAGGCAAATCAACCACACACAGGAAAGTCAATACAGTTAAGCCTGTACGGGCCGTTGAACCCGCGCGCCGGACAGCGATAGATTATAGGTCGCTGGATTATACTTTCACTCGCAGCCCGACGGAGAGATTCGGCTTGAGGCTTGCACTTCGCTGGAGGGGAATGCCCTGTGCTACCGGTAAGAATTCTGCTCGTGGACGACCATGACGCTGTGCGGGAAGGCATACGTGCTCTTTTGGCATCGCGGTCTCAGTGGACCGTCTGCGGGGAGGCCAAGGACGGGATTGAAGCCATTGAAAAAGTGAGCGAATTTCGCCCCGATGTCATCCTCATGGATATTTCCATGCCTCGCATGGACGGGCTCGAAGCAACTCGCACTATTCTCAGAGATGACCCAACGCGCACGGTAATCATCCTCACTCAAAATGACAAATCAGTCGCCCAACGGCAAGCGGCCGACGTGGGCGCAAAAGGGTTTGTAAGCAAGGCCGATCTACCACAGGCATTGATAACGACGTTGGAAAGAGTACTTGCGGAAAGACATATCTCCGCCCCTCGCATTCCTCCACAATCTAAAGGAATAGGACCGCAGGAATGGGTGCAAGGTGGAGAGTTGGGCGAATTGGTCCGTCAGTTTGACTGGTCGACAACTCCCTTAGGGGAGATGAACGCGTGGCCGCAGAGTTTGAAAACAATCGTTCGTGTACTGCTGACCTCTCGTTTTGCGATGTGGATGGGTTGGGGGCCGGAACTCACTTTTTTCTACAACGATGCGTATCGTCGCATGACCTTGGGCGATAAGCATCCTTGGGCACTTGGAAGACCGTCAAGTGAAGTTTGGGAGGAGATTTGGGGCGACATCGGTCCCCGCATTCAGAAAGTTCTGGACAGCGGTGAAGCTACGTGGGATGAAGCGTTGCTCTTGTTTTTGGAGCGAAGTGGATATCGCGAAGAAACGTATCACACGTTCTCCTATAGTCCTTTATCGGGGGATGACGGCCGAGTTGCCGGCCATCTGTGTGTCGTCACAGAAGAAACGGATCGCATTATTGGTGAACGTCGTCTTAGGACACTGCGTTCGCTCGCCGCTGAACTGAGTACGACAATCACGGAAGAAGAAGTGTGCGCTTCCATCGCTCGCTCCCTTGAAGCCAACCAGCAGGATCTGCCTTTCACCTTAACGTACTTATTCGCGAAAGGCGGCGATGACGCTTATTTGGCTTGTACAAGCGGGATCCTTGCAGGACACGCTGCTGCTCCAGACAGAATTCCCTTGAATGCGCCAAATCAGACTTGGCCGATAGATGACCTGTTGAACAGGAAGTCTTCGGTCATGGTTGAAGATCTGGCCCATCGGTTTGATTCAATTCCTACAGGGTTTTGGGATAGACCGCCTTCTCGGGCCCTTCTTGTTCCCATCACAAGTCAGGGCCAGGATGTTCCGGCTGGCGTTCTGATCGCTGCACTCAATCCATACCGGCAGCTGGATGTCGAATACAGCGGCTTCATCGATCTAGTGGCAGGGCAGATCGCGGCGAGTATCGCGAACGCCCGCGCCTACGACGAAGCGAGAAAAAGGGCTGAAGCGCTGGCTGAGATTGACCGGGCGAAAACGAGGTTCTTTAGCAATGTAAGTCATGAGTTTCGAACCCCGTTGACCTTAATGCTCGGCCCTCTTCAGGATTTGCTCGCGAGGAGCCAGACGCATCTCTCGCCTACCGCTAAAGAACAACTGGAGCTGGCAAACCGAAACGGGGCTCGCCTGTTGCGCCTTGTAAATACGCTGCTTGATTTTTCGCGGATCGAAGCGGGCCGGGTTCAAGCTGTTTATCAATCTACAGACTTATCAAGCTTCACGGCGGAACTAGCGAGTGTCTTTCGCGCTGCGACGGAACGGGCCGGGCTGAAGCTGGTGGTCAATTGCGCACCTTTGAATGAATTGGCTTACGTTGATCGGGATATGTGGGAGAAGATTGTCCTCAATCTGATTTCCAATGCTTTCAAGTTTACATTTGAAGGCGAGATTGTTATCACATTGGAGCAGGTCGGTCGTTCGGCAGAACTCTGCGTACAGGACACCGGTGTCGGAATCCCCGCAGTGGAGATACCAAATTTGTTCGACCGCTTCCATCGGGTTCCAAACGCTCGCAGCCGCACTCATGAAGGCAGTGGCATTGGTTTGGCGCTGGTTCACGAACTCGTTAAATTGCATGGCGGTTCGATGCGCGTCGAAAGCGCAGAGGGAAGTGGCAGCGCATTTATCGTAAGCATCCCTCTAGGTCAAGACCATCTGGCGGCCGGCCAAGTCGGTGGGGATCGGGCCCTGTCTTCAACTGCAACTGGCGCTGCTCCGTTCGTTGAGGAAGCCCTCCGTTGGTTGCCTGATATCGAACCCGGTACTAATCTCTCCGCTATTTCCTCTGATTACGAGTTGATGGCCGTTCCTTGCCCACCAATGTCACTCGATGAGAGCGTTCGCCGTCCCCGAGTGCTCATTGCTGACGATAATGCTGACATGCGTCTATACCTTGTACGCTTGCTTTCGGAGCGTTTTGACGCCATCGCCGTTGCCAACGGGCGAGCCGCACTTGACGCCATCGAACAGCAACTTCCCGATCTAATCCTTAGCGATGTAATGATGCCTGAGCTCGATGGTTTCGGCTTGTTGCGAGAGTTGCGCGCAAACGCCGAAACCAGCACGATTCCGATCATTCTGCTTTCGGCGAGGGCGGGCGAGGAATCTCGAGTGGAAGGCCTTGATGCTGGCGCGGATGATTACCTGGTGAAGCCATTTAGCGCACGCGAATTAATCGCGCGAGTACAAACACACCTTCAGTTGGCGCGGGTCCGCCGGGAGGCAGATCAGGCAATTCGCGAGAGTGAAATCAAGTTGCAACTTGCATTGAAGGCATCGGACATGGGGGTCTTTTATTGGTATCCGCAAGATGACCGCACGGAAGCTGATCCGAGAGTCTTGGAAATATTTGGTATTTCATCTACTGACGACCTGACCCTCTCTAAAGCCCTTGCGACCATGATTCATACCGGGGATCAGGAAAGATACGCCCGGAGCGTTGCGCGATCGCTCGACCCAAGCCTGGACGGCAAGCTAGACGAGGAGATCCGCGTTCAATTATCCGACGGTTCGAACCGTTGGCTTTCCGTTACAGCAGAAATGCAATTTGCGGGAAATCCACCTACGGCTTACCGGATGGCAGGTTTGATTGGGGACATAACTGACCGCAAGAACATTGAGCAATCTGTGAACCGCCGTGCTGCGCAGTATCAAACACTGCTTAACC
>JBEKTR010000094.1:0-12237 GCA_049515835.1 Terriglobales bacterium | reverse complement strand
CGTCTTCGACGCTCTTGGCAAAATCGTGGCCGTAGAAGATGTTGTCACCGAGAACCAGAGTGCAACAGGAGTTGCCGATGAACCTCTTGGCGACGAGAAATGCTTGAGCAATTCCCTCCGGCTTGGGCTGAACGATGTATTGGAAATTCACGCCGAAGCGCGATCCGTCGCCGAGAAGCTCCGCGAAACGAGGCGTGTCGGCGGGAGTTGAGATGATCAGGATGTCGCGAATACCCGCCAGCATCAGCGTGGAGAGCGGGTAATAAATCATCGGCTTGTCGTAGATGGGTAACAGGCTCTTGCAAACTGCGTGCGTGACCGGATAGAGGCGCGTGCCGGAGCCTCCGGCAAGGATGATGCCTTTATACGCAGAGGGTTGATGAGAATGATTAGCTTTTGTGGGCATGAAAATTATGAAGTTGCCGTTAACTGCCGGGTGCGATACCAAGCGATAGTACGGCGCAAGCCTTCTTCAAAGTCCGTCACGGGCTTATATCCCAGATATTTTTCGGCGTTGGCCATGTCCGCGAGCGAGTGTTTTACATCCCCGGCGCGTTCGGGGCCGTAGGCGACCTGTCCCTTGTAGCCAATGAGTTGCCTGAGGATGGCAAAGGTTTCATTCAGATCGACGCGGCGGCCGGTGGCGATATTGAAGACTCTTCCCGCAACCTGCGATGCCGGAACCTGACAAGCCAGAAGATTTGCATGTACGGCATTGTCAATATAAGTGAAATCACGGCTTTGTTTGCCGTCGCCAAGGATGGTCGGCTGTTCACCGGCGAGCATTTGGGTGATGAATTTGGCGAGGACACCGGAGTAGGGCGAACTGGGATCCTGTCGCGGACCGAAAATATTGAAATAGCGGAGCGAAACGGTTTCCAGACCATAACAGCGATAGAACGAGGTCAAATAATATTCGCTGGCGAGTTTGGCGACTGCGTATGGCGAAATCGGGCTGGGAATCATATCTTCACGCTTTGGCAGGGTAGGCGTATCGCCATAAGCCGAGGAAGAAGCGGCGAAGATCACGCGTTTGACTTTGGCATCGCGCGCGGCGATGAGAACATTTACGGTGCCATCGAGATTGGCCGCGTTGCTGCCTAGAGGATCGACAACAGACTTGGGTACCGATGGAATGGCGGCGTGATGCAGGACGTAATCCACTCCCTCGCAAGCACCGCGAACTGAGCCCAGGTCGAGCAAGTCGGCGTGGCGAAAGTCTATTTCTCCCGCCACTTCCTCGATGTTTTCGCGATGTCCGGTAGAGAGGTTATCAAGACCACGAACCTCATCGCCTTGCGCCAGAAGAGCTCGCGCAAGGGAGGAGCCGATGAAGCCGGCGATTCCGGTTATGAGATATTTAGCCATTCCGTAGCGAGCACTTTTTGAGTGAGGAACTTATATTGTAAGCGAAGATTGGTACGCTAAAGAGAATACTGAGTCGCCATCCATTGGCGGTATGCGCCAGAGGTTACTTGTTGTGTCCATTCGTCGTGCGCGAGATACCACTCGATGGTTTTGCGAATGCCGGTTTTAAAAGTCTCTTTTGGCTTCCATCCTAATTCGCCGCCGATCTTGCGGGGATCAATGGCGTAACGGCGGTCGTGGCCGGGACGGTCCTGCACAAATTTAATGAGCTGCTTGTGCGGCACAACCGGGTCGTTCGGGCAAAGTTCATCGAGAATGCCGCAAATGGTGTGGACGATATCCAGATTCTTCTGCTCGTTGGCGCCGCCGATATTATAGGTGTCACCGACTTTCCCTTTTGCAAGCACAGTTCGAATGGCATCGCAATGATCGGCGACGTACAGCCAGTCACGAACATTCCCACCGTCGCCATAGACAGGAATTGATTTTCCGGTGCGGGCATTCAAAATGACAAGCGGTATCAACTTCTCAGGAAATTGATAAGGACCGTAGTTGTTCGAGCAATTTGTGGTCAGTGTGGGAAGACCGTAGGTGTGATGATAGGCGCGGACCAAGTGATCCGAAGCGGCCTTGGACGCGGAGTACGGGCTGTTTGGAGCGTAGGCTGTGGATTCTGAAAACTCGGGATCATCGGGGCCAAGCGATCCGTAAACTTCATCGGTGGAAACGTGGAGGAAGCGGAAATTCTCTTTGTTTTCTTTCTCCGTGGAATCGAGGGTGGCGTAATAAGCTCGTACTTCTTCGAGAAGACCGAAGGTCCCGTTTACGTTAGTGAGAATGAAATCATCAGGACCGTGAATGGAGCGATCCACATGACTCTCCGCGGCAAAATGAACGATGGCGCGAGGTTGATGGTCTTCCAATAGACTGGCCACCAATTTGCGGTCGCCGATGTCCCCATGAATAAATCTATAGTTCGCGTGAGTGGCTACGCTCTCCAGATTGGCTAAATTGCCGGCATAGGTGAGCTTGTCGAGGTTGATCACAGGCGACGATTCGGCGGCCATCCATTGCAAGATGAAATTTGAGCCGATAAATCCGGCGCCGCCGGTTACTAAAATGGGTCTGTGTTTCACAAATGCCTTTCTTTACCAAGCGAATCAAAATCTTGTTTCCTGAAGGAGCAAGAGTGGCTCCGCCGCGCCCACCTTCAGAGATGCTTATCCCCTGCCGTCGCTTGCACATCGCAAAGTGTAGAGCGTTACCTCCGGCGGACAGTTGAACCGCACGGGCACTCCTACAGTTCCAATTCCAACATTGGTATAAAGTGTAAGCGATTTCAAACGACGCAACCCCCAAGGGAAACGCCTGCCGTTTTCGGGAAGGTACAGCGGTCCAACCAGCGGAAAACGCACCTGACCTCCATGGGAGTGTCCTGAGATTTGCAGGTCAACGAGAAAATGCTGCGTGTATTCGGCATTGTCCGGCTCGTGAATCAACATAACCGTGGCCTCGTTTTCGGGTACTCCGCGCAAGGTCGCCCGTAAATCGCCGGCGTCGGGATTGTCGTCAGCCCCGGAAATCCAGAGGCGCGAGTCAGCCCGATCGAGGGGGATGGAGCGATTCACAAGAACGTCGATCTTGCGTGCTCGCAATAGCTCAGTCACCCGTTTCGCGTCTGTACCGTAATCGTGATTGCCGAGAACTGCGAGTAGTTGATGGCTGCATTCAAGCCCTTGCAGAATATCTGCGCAAGGGCCAGCGGCCTCGGCGGCTTTTTTGGCATTTTGCCATCTATCGGAGATCGGCTGCGAAACAAAATCGCCAGTCAACACGATCAAATCGGGGCGCAACTGATTAATCATTTCAACCCCTTTTTTGATCGGAACGACCGAAAAATGATCGTCGTAATGAAAGTCGCTCAACTGCGCGATGGTGAATCCATCGAAAGCAGCGGGAAGACGGCGCAGGGGGATTTCCAGCCGCGTCAACACCGGGCGTTCGGGCTCGATAAAGGTTATATCCGTACCCAAAGCGACCGCGCCAGTTGTGGCCAGAGCCAAACCGCCAAGAAAGGTTCTACGATTCATTCGCGTACTAATTATCTGGCTTTATAGGCATGGTGCGCTAGTAGGCCGGCGTCGCCCAAGCCATCATCCGCATCGGTACAATGGAGAAAGTACTTATTCAATTTCATTGTCAGCGGAGTCTGTATATGCAAGAGTCGCGCCAGTTCTATATTGGCGGAAAATGGGTGGATCCGGTCGCAGGCCGGGATCTAGCCGTAATTAACCCGGCCAACGAAGAACCGCTTGCAACCATTTCATTGGGAAATGCAGCGGATGTGGATCGGGCTGTCACTGCGGCGCGCAAGGCCTTCGATTCATTCTCGGAAACCAGTGTTGACGAGCGCAAGCAGCTTCTGCAACGCGTTATTACGGTTTATCAATCGAAAATAGAGCAAATGGCCGAGACCATGTCACGCGAGATGGGATGCCCCATTTCTCTTTCGCGAGCGGCGCAGGCTCCCTCGGGCGCGGCCCATCTGATGGAAATTGTGAAAGTTCTCGAGCGGTTCCAATTTGAGGAGCGCAACGGATCGACTCTCATGCGGCAAGAGCCGATTGGCGTTTGCGGCATGATTACACCGTGGAATTGGCCCATGAATCAGATCGTTGCCAAGGTTGCTCCAGCGCTGGCTGCGGGCTGCGTTATGGTTCTCAAGCCAAGTGAAATGGCGCCTCTCTCCGCCATTCTTTTTGCGCAGATTCTGCACGAAGCAGGAGTTCCAGCTGGAGTTTTCAATCTGGTGAATGGCGATGGGCCCACGGTGGGAATGGCCATCGCGGCCCATTCCGGCATAGACATGATTTCTTTCACCGGGTCAACGCGCGCAGGCGTTGCGGTTGCAACCGCTGCTGCGCCTTCTGTAAAGCGGGTCACGCAGGAATTGGGTGGCAAGGCGGCGAATATTGTTCTCGATGATGCTGACCTTGCCAAAGTTATTCCACAAGGCGTGGACACTTGTTTCCGAAACTCGGGACAATCGTGTAATGCTCCTACGCGCATGTTAGTGCCGCAGGCTCGAATGGCGGAAGCTGTTGAGCTCGCCAAGCAAGCCGCCGGGAAAACAAAGGTCGGCGATCCTTTTGCGGAAGGCGTGAATAACGGTCCGCTCGCCAACCGCAACCAGTTTGAGCGCGTGCAGAAAATGATTAAAAAAGGAATCGATGAGGGAGCGAAGCTGGTCACAGGCGGCACGGGGCGCCCGGATGGCCTAAGCAAGGGTTATTTTGCCAAGCCAACTGTTTTTAGCGATGTACGCAATGACATGACAATTGCCCGCGAAGAAATCTTTGGGCCGGTACTATGCATCATTCCGTATAAAGACGATAACGACGCCGTGCGCATTGCCAACGATACCGCTTATGGGCTCGCGGGCTTCGTGAGTTCGAGTAATATCGAGCGAGCGCGCAGCATAGCTAAGCGGATTCGGGCGGGAAACGTTCACATCAATGGGGCCCGGGTCGATTTTGCCGGGTGCTTTGGTGGCTACAAACAATCGGGCAATGGGCGCGAGTGGGGCGAAGCCGGGCTGGAAGAATTTCTTGAACTCAAAGCTATTTTCGGATACGAACCGATAAAAAAATGACTCCGGATGGTTACCCCGTCTGTCCCAATCGAAAACTGAGTAGAGTTGGGCGGGACAATGGATAGTCACGCCGCTACACCGTCCCCATTGACTCTGTTGAAGAGTGGTGCCGCTACGCAGCCGATCTTCATGTCGCATGGGTTAAGGGGGAATATCTCCGATCTCATCCCCGTCGCTTCGCACATTTCTACGTCGCGTGCAATCTTTGGAGTATCGGCCCCCGGCGCCGATGGCACAGCCGGATCTTTCGACTCGATAGAAGGTCTTGCGGCGCATTATCTCGACATCATTCGCAGTCAACAACCCCACGGCCCTTATTATCTTATCGGTTACTCTCTCGGTGGGTTAGCGTTCTTCGAGATGTGCCGGCGACTGTGGGACGCGGGAGACAAGGTGCCGATGCTGGTGATGCTGGAGGCCTATCCGCATGCCCGATCGTTGAGCCTGCGAGAGCGCATGGGCCAAGGGTTGGCATGCGTCAAACAGCGCCTCGCTGGTCAAAAGAGATCCACCGACGCGTTGCAAATCAGCGTGCGAGATCAAGCCGATTCTGCTACTCGCGAGTGGCCGCCGGAGTTGCTCGAAAAAGCTAAAGAGGCCTGGCGACGATACAGGCCGGCTGCATATCCCGGCAAGGTCTATTTTGTGAAGAGCGCGATTAAGTCGGGCTTTGCCGGTGACCCGCAGGCGATTTGGAGCAAGCTCGCCGCGGAATGCCATGTTGTGACCGTCGCCGGGAACCACACGAGTATGGTGAGCCAGCATTTTCGTGAACTGGCGGCAGAGTTGTCGCGCTGTCTCGAAGAAGCCATACAATCGGAGTGATCAATACTGACGACCTCATGACGAAACCATTGCAGGAGATCGAAATCCCCGTATGAACGGAGCGGAAAGCCTCGTACGCACTCTAGTTGCAGGTGGCGTGAAAGTTTGTTTCGCCAACCCCGGCACATCGGAGATGCACATTGTTGCTGCGCTGGATACTGCGCCTGAAATCCGTTGCGTGCTTGGACTTTTTGAGGGGGTCGCGACTGGTGCAGCTGATGGATACGCGCGCATGACGGAAAAACCAGCATGCACGCTGCTGCATCTAGGGCCAGGGCTTGCAAATGGATTGGCGAATCTCCACAATGCCAGCCGCGCCAAATCACCTATCTTGAATATCGTCGGGCAACATGCGGTGCAGCACTTGCCTTACGACACACCTCTTACATCGGACATTGAAGGCATCGCGCGGCCATATTCGAAGTGGCTGCGAACATCGCGGAATGCGGCGGCCGTAGGGCGCGACGCCGCCGAGGGATTGATTGCCTCGCGCAGTGAACAAGGGCAGATTGGAACTCTGATCGTCCCCGCCGATGCGGCGTGGAGTAATGGTGGCAAAGTCGCGGAGATCTCAACTTTGCCTCGGGGTAAGCAGCCATCTTTAGCGGCTGTTGACTACGCTGCCAAAATGCTGCGCTTCGGGTTGCGCACAGCGATCATGCTTTATGGAAAATCTCTTTATGGCAAAGGTCTGCAAATTGCTGGGAATATCGCCGCGGCAACCGGAGCGAAATTGTTGTCGCCTTATCCATTTGCTCGCATGGAACGTGGAATGGGAGTTCCGGTCGTTGAGCGAACAAACTATGTCCTTGAACAGGCGGTCGAGCAACTAAAAGACTTTCGCCAACTTATTTTGGTCGGAGCACAACCACCAGTCGCCTATTTCGCTTACCCCGAAAAAACTTCAGTTTTGACTTCTCCGGACTGTACGATTCACACACTCGCGACAGCGGAAGAAGATGCCGTCAGCGCGCTCGATGTTTTAGCCGAAGCCCTATCAATTTCGCGAAGCAACTCAATGCCGAGAACAAAAATGCCACGCGCATCGACGCTGAGCGGTGAAATTACTTTGTCTGGTCTAGCCTCTGTAGTTGGCGCGCTACTACCCGAAAATGCCATTGTTGTGGACGAATCCATGACTTCGGGGCGAGGCATGATGGCAGCAACGAAAGGTGCCCCAGCGCACGACTGGCTGGCCAATACAGGTGGGTCTATCGGCATTGCGCTGCCGCTTGCCGTCGGCGCCGCTGTCGCTTGTCCGGAACGAAAGGTTTTGTGTCTGTCGGCAGACGGGAGTTCCATGTATACGTTGCAAGCACTATGGACCATGGCGCGAGAAAGCTTGGACATCACGACAGTGGTTTTCGCCAATCGTGCTTATGGAGTTCTTAAACGTGAATTTGCGGGCTTGGGAGTCGGCGACCCGGGACCGCATGCTCAGAGTCTCTTCGACATTGGCCATCCTAATCTTGATTGGGTGCAGCTCGCGAAAGGCATGGGAGTGCCTGCCCAGAGAGCAGATTCTTTAGAAGATTTTGCGAGAGCATTACAGGCGGGATTCGAAGGCAACGGGCCGTCACTGATCGAAGTGCCGTTGTGAGCGAATCGCGGACACTTCCCCAAAAGCACCCATCCGTTACAAAGTGACTGAAAGATTTTTCAATCCACGGAAGCCGAATGTCGAGGCCCATTCTGGCTGATCACCAACAATCTTCATTGCAGGAAAACGCTGTACCAGATTCGCGATTGCCACTTGGCCTTCCAATCGCGCGAGCTGGGCTCCAATGCAAAAATGCGCTCCCGCGCCGAACGCAAGGTGCTGATTATTCAATCTCTTCAGATCGAGCCGGTCAGGTTCCTTGAATTGTTTGGGATCGCGGTTGGCAGCGCCCAGCATGCATAGCACGGTCCAGCCTTTGCGAATGGGCTGCCCGCAAATCTCGATGTCTTCCTTGAGCACACGCGCGGTAAATTGAACAGGACTTTCGTAGCGTAGAAGCTCTTCCACTGCCGACCGAATCATCTCCGGCGTCTGGCGCAGCTCTGTCGCCTTTTCCGAATGCCGCAGAAGAGTGTACATTCCGTTGCCGATGAGATTTCGCGTGGTTTCATGTCCCGCGAAAAGCAGCGCGATGCATTGCGCATAAAGCTCCTCTTCGGTCAGCGCTTCGCCTTCTTCTTC
Organism: Terriglobales bacterium; assembly: GCA_049515835.1. GTDB lineage: Bacteria > Acidobacteriota > Terriglobia > Terriglobales > Acidobacteriaceae > JAJPHW01. The sequence continues at coordinate 4,210 of JBEKTR010000094.1, read as the reverse complement.
AATGTCGATGAGAAGGCTGATGAGATCAGTTCCCTTATTACGACGGCGATTCGCCACGGTCTCACGGAAAAAATCCGTCAATTCAACGAGCGCGTCTTGCGCTGACCGCGCTTCCTCGACCGTGCGATTCGGATTGCCTCGAAACAGAGCAATTGCCCGGGAGCAGCGGACGAATTTATCATTCAACTCTTCGGGCACTCCGAGCATTTCCAAAATAATGCGAACAGGCATGGGATTCGCGAAGTCGCGCATGAGGTCGATTTCGGAGCCATGCTGGAACGGCTTCAGCATTCGATCTACAATCGCCTCGACTTGCGGGCGCAGAGCTTCGATCGCCGCCGGCGAAAATCCTTTATTGAGAAGTTTTCGCAACCGGGTGTGTTCCGGCGGATCCATGAAAATCAGCCACAAGCCCAACATGCGCGCGAGTTCACTGAATTCCTCCTGGCGGCTGAGCGGCAGGGACAGCAACATCTGCTTGGCGCGTTTCGCTGAACAACGTGGGTCCTTGGCGATCGAGGAGCATTCGGCGTGGCTGAACAAAGACCACACAGCCCACTTTCCACCGACATCAAGATAATGCAGTGGGCCTTCTTCGTGCAGGCGCGCGTAGGTCGGGTACGGATTCGCTAAAATCGAATCGTTGAAAAGAACCTTTTTGTCCATGGCGTTCGGGTTGGACAAGTTTTTAACTCCTCGAAGATTGAAATTCTTATAACTCTTAAGAAATTGACCCGGCATCAACGGGCAATCGTTGCCAAACTAATTCAACCGTCTGGATTTTCCCGTTTACCAGAGTCGGCCGAGTCCGCAATACCAATTGATCGTCTTGGAGTTTCGCATTGCGAACCAAATCTTTGCCGACATAGTTTTGAATCGACGAAACCTCGACGTGATGCGTCACTTGGCCGCCGTTTGCCGTATATCGGCCGGCATAGGCCAGAAACGTCTTGAACGCTTCGGCCTGTTCTTTTTGTGTTTCGGCATCCCCGCGCCCAATTGAGAGAGGCTTCCGGCCGGCATAACTGATAAGGCTGCTCATCCGGCCGTCTTTAGTGTACGTGAGCACCCCTGTGGGTTCGTCGCCATAAGGGGATTCCCCTTGTTCCCCGTTCTTAGTGGCACTCCTCGCGGATACAAGTCTCCATGTCCCGACGAAATTGTCGCTTTCGCTTGATGCGCCTGGAGAGGAAGAATGAACGTCAGCCATGGTTCCCATTGTAGCGGTCATCTAATTCCCTTCTCTCCGCGGTGACTATTTGTGTAACTTTCCAAGAGGAAGTATCTTGGTAGGCTTGTATCGGAAGCAAACTTGTATCAGGAAGCTAAGATAAAAATATGAAGACAGATTTGGTGGGCAAAGTCGCGTTGATCACTGGCGGTACCTCTGGGATTGGCCGTGAAACGGCCATTCAATTTGCCAAGGCAGGAGCCAAAGTAGTCATTGCCGGCCGGCGTGAAACAGAGGGCAAAGAGACAGTCGAACTGCTGCGGGCAGCGGGCGGCGAAGGTCTTTTTGTGAAAGCCGACGTGTCGCAAGCAGTAGAAGTTGAAACGCTGGTCAAGAAAACCATCGAGAAGTTTGGGCGCATGGATATTGCGTTCAACAATGCCGGATTCGAAGGCGCTTGGGCGCCCATCGCCCTGCAAGCTGAAGAAGATTTTGATCGTGTAATCAGCATCAATCTCAAGGGCGTATGGCTGTGCCTGAAGTATGAAATCCGGCAAATGGTAAGCCAGAAGGGCGGCGTTATCGTAAATATGTCATCGGTTGCCGGTTTGTTGGGTTTCGCGGGCGCGGCGGCGTATATCGCCAGCAAGCACGGCGTGCTGGGACTAACCAAGACAGCGGCGCTGGAAACGGCCAAAAGCAATATTCGGATTAATGCGGTCTGTCCTGCGGTGGTCGAAACGGCGATGGCAGAACGACTTTTCGGCGCTCCTGATGTCAATAAGTTTGTGCTGGGTCAGCATCCCATGGGGCGGTTTGGCAGACCGGAAGAGATTGCTAATGCTGTGGTGTGGATGTGTTCGGACGGCGCGTCTTTCATGACGGGCCAGTCTTTGATTCTCGATGGCGGATTTACGGCAGGCCCCAATCCCCCGGGTTAGGGTCGAGTCGCGAATGGGTCCGCGCCGGAAAGATGGTCTTCCACCATTTTTCTCAGTTCGGCTTTGGCAATCTTGCCCGTCGGCGTCAGCGGCAATTTAGGAAGAATCAGAATTTCCGACGGCCATTTGTACGGCGCGAGGTGTTTGGCAGCATGTTGCGCTAAATCAGTCGGAGTGATAACAGCGCCTTCGGATAATTGCACGAAAGCAATCACTTCTTCATCGCCTGCAACCGGGCGGCCGATCACGGCGGACTGCATGACGCCAAAATGCGCATTCAGGACGCCCTCGACTTCCCCGGGATAAACGTTGAATCCAGAGTGAACGATCAGGTCTTTGGTTCGACCCACGACAAATAAATTGCGCCCTTCCAGCCGCGCCAGATCGCGAGTGTTGAACCAACCGTCGGCATCCACCGCGGCCGCGGTTTCTTCTGGCGCACGGTAATAGCCCTTCATCACTCCGGGTCCGCGGACGTGAAGTTCCCCAATTTCGCCTTCGGGCACAGGCTTGCCGTCTCCACCGATGAGTCTGACTTCGACTCCCGGAAATACTTTGCCAACGGAAGTGTCGGTACGAATTTCATCAATGTCAGCTTGAGCAATATTGGGCGAGCATTCGGTCACGCCGTATCCGTTATGAAGAGGCAAACCAAAGGTCTTCTCGACCTCGGCTTTCACGGCAGGGTCTAGCGGGGCTCCGGATGATGCAATGATTCGCAGGGCACGAAATTCTAGCGATTCCAGCTTGCGCATCTTCGCATATTGCAGAAGTTGTGTGAACGTCGAAGGCACGCCCAGCATGACGGTGATTTGTTCTTTTTCCAGCGTCACGCGCGCGCTCACGGAATCGAAGCGGGAGACAAGATGAAGCGTGGAACCGCTTAGCAATGATCCGAGCAGGACCACCGATAGGCCCACAGCGTGCGACATCGGAAGCAGGCCATAGACGCGATCTTCAGTGCCAAGGCGGCGAATCCTCGCGGACCCTTCGGCAACAAAGAGCAGATTGCGGTGCGTGAGCATCACGCCTTTAGGAGCGCCCGTCGTGCCCGAGGTATAAATCAGCGCAGCCACCCGCTGAGCCGGATCTGGATCAACCGGCTCTGGAATCGCGCCTTCATTGAGCTCGCTGATCGCGATTTGCCCCAGTGTCGGGAATTCCTGTGTTTTGGCCTCGTGACGCGCTGCATGTTCGGCGGCGTGAGGAGAGACGGCTACGGTATAGACAACGCGGCGAGCACCACAGTGCTGGCGAATCTCATCCACTTCCCGTGCAGACAGGCGAGCATTCACTAAGACCGGCCATGCCGCCAGAGTAGTCGTGGCAAATAAGATCGAGACAAAAGCCCGCGAATTCTCGCAGACGATCATCACACGATCGCCCGGACGAACACCCGATTCACTTAACCATTTCTGGGCTTGCTCAACCGCTGCGACCAATTCGCGGGAATTCCATGCTCCCGAGAGTTCTACTAGGGCAGCGTGTTCCGGCCAACGCTGCGCGCAAAGCTGCGCAATGTCATGAATGCACGCCGGGGCCCCGGTCAATTTCGACATGGACTTGTCAGACATTGGAAATGTTAAGCGATTTCGTTATGGGCTGGAACAGCCATTGAGCGGGCCAGCTGGGGAGTGAATGCCGATCGCTCGTCTTTTCGCGTGGAGATTAAATGCAGCCAGTTGCTGTAGATAGATATGGCGGATGCATGCCAGGTGTTGGTGGGGGAGTTGGTGACCGCGGCGTCCGGGAACTGAACGAAGAAGTCTTCATTTTGGTTGCATAATGCCTTCTCGCGAAAGTCAACCAACAACTGAGTGACTTTTGCGTCGAAATATCCACGGGGCATATTGGGATAGGTTTCGCGTTCCGCACGCAGAAAACGCTTGATATCGCGGCGATATTCTTTCAAGAGAGTCTGCGTATCGTATTCCGGATGGCCCTGAAAATGAACGAAGAGGCTTTGCTTCTTGCGCTTTACGAAGCAATCCATGCCGCCTTCAAGTGAATAGGTAAGTACCGAATAGCCATTCGCAATGAGATCGGCCCCGCGCACCTCATTCCAACGCGAGTGCGGGAAACGAACCGTGCCGGCAAT
>JBEKTR010000093.1:0-12318 GCA_049515835.1 Terriglobales bacterium | reverse complement strand
GGAACCGGTCGCATCGACGCTATCGAAAAGGTGGTGCGGCGCGCGCGAACGCTCTTCCACAGTGGGCTTGGCGGTCCCAATTTCGAATTCCCGGTACATCGCCACTGAATCGCAATTGACGATTTCGCCGGAAAACCCTTCGGCAATCGCAAGCGATAAGGCGGTTTTTCCGCTCGCCGTGGGTCCGAGAATCACAACCAGCAGGGAATTGGGCGGTTCGCTCAGCGGGCGCTCCATGCGATGTAACGCCAATAACGGACGATTGTGACGGCAAGAATCAACAAGCCGACGATGAGAACTCCTGCCGCTTCACGATGGCGGACCCGATGTTCAGGTGTGCGATGTGGAGCGGTTGTTTTGGAGCGGAGCGTGAACATGCCCAAATTGTAACGCCACGCAATGCTAAACTTACGCTTCTTGAAATCTTCACTGTCTATGCCGCAGGCCAGCCAACCCGGAAGTCCATTGCTGCGATTTGGCGTTTTTGAAATCGACGCGGCAGCGGGCGAAATGCGGAAGCAGGGCGTCCGCATCAAACTGCAAGAGCAGCCGTTTCAGGTTCTGGTCATGCTGGTGGAAACCCCGGGCATCGTCCTGAGCCGCGAGGAAATTCGCGCGCGCCTCTGGGGCGACGATACGTTTGTGGATTTCGATCAAAGCCTCAACACGGCGGTGAACAAAATCCGCGAAGCACTCGGTGATTCCGCGACGAACCCGCGCTACATTGAAACTCTTGCGCGCAAAGGCTACCGCTTTCTCGCTCCCGTCGAACGGCACAATCGCGCACCGTCGGTCGAGACGAAATTTGACTCGGGTACCGCGGTTCACTCGGATCTGGACGTTACCCTGCCAAAGCGGACCGCCATGCGCGGCCTTTTCGCACTGATTCAACTCATGTATTTGGTTTTCTATCTGGAAGCGTTATTTCACCTTAGGGGCGTTGAAAATATTGGCGATGCGTCGCTTTCGGGGTGGCAATCCGCCGCGCTCGAAGCTGCGGTCGTGATGACATCGGGTATAGGCATTCCATTGCGCTGCTACCTACTCTCCGCCGTGGGCCTCGACTACCGACGGTTAGGCGAGAAATTCCGTGGACTTTTTCCGTTCCTGCTAGTCCTCGACTTGATCTGGGCCTTCGCACCGTTTCTGCTCTTACCCAGAATCGGCTTTGGTGCAACTTTTGCCGCGACCGCGGCATTGTTGTATGTTCCGTTTTCCGAAAGAACGCTGATTCGATTGGCGTATCCGCTAGATTAGCCGGAAGCCAGAACTGGAACTGCGAAATAGCGTGCCCGGGCAGAATTTGGGAACTGGGCTCACGTTATCGCCGTATCTACGTCTGTCACAATGGTGTCTGTCACAAGGACGTGATTCGGGAGTTCATGGAGGCTCTTATGCAGCGTATTGCGTGGATTATCCTGGCTGGTTGTCTCGCCACTTCACCACTGGCGCATGCTGACGAATGGGCGAAGAGTTATACCATTCAGGTGAAGCCGGATCTTTACGTTGACACCTCTGACGCCAACATCCATGTCGATACGTGGGACAAAAATACCATTGAGGCCCACATCACGTCTGACCGTTACAAGATCAACAGTCGCGAACTTCAGCTCCAGGAGCACCAGAACGGCGACCGGGTTGAAATCAGCCTTCGCTTCCCGGCGCGCATGTCCGTTTTCAGTTTCAACACGCATGGCCCGCATGTAGATATCGACATCCACATGCCGCGCGAAGGCCGCATGGAGTTGCAGACTGGTGACGGCAAAATTCAGGTCAGCAATTTTAAAGGAATCATGGAGTTGCAAAGTGGCGACGGGAACCAAGAGCTGGATGCGGTGGATGGCACGCTGCGCGCGCGCGCCGGCGATGGACAAATCCATGTTTCCGGACGGTTCGACGGTCTCGATCTCTCAACAGGAGACGGCAGGATTGACGCTCGCATACAGCCAGGTTCGACCATGTCTTCTGCCTGGATTCTTCGCACGGGCGATGGCGGCGTGACTCTTCAACTGCCCGATCAATTTTCTGCCGACCTCGACATGCACACCGGCGACGGCCACATCAACGTTGACATGCCGCTCTCCATCGAAGGCCGCGTCAACGGCCGCAACATCCACGGGAAGCTCAATGGCGGAGGCAACACGCTCACAGTCCATACCGGCGACGGCTCGATTAATTTGGAGAAAAGTTAGCGCGCCTATTCCAAATCAGACTTATCTGGGTTGTAGAAGAAGGTAAAACGCAGCGCGAGATATTGCCCTTTGAATTCGGTGGGCAATGGCGGGAAAGGGTTCGACGCGCTAATGCCGCCCCACGCGCCGCGGTCCAGCGCCACATCCCCTGAGGAACTCACGAGCCTCATCCCGGCTACCTGGCCATTCTTGGTGATGGCGAACTCGATCGAGAGCTTGCCTTTTTTCATCAATGGAGCGCGCGCCACTTCTGGAATCAAGTTGTACCAGTTCATCCGCACGTCATGCAGCACGCGCTGCAAGTAGGGCCCAAAATCCACGCCCATAGTGTCACTAAGGACGTCCATGGGGCCCATGCGCGCTGTCGGCTGGCGGCCGCTAATGCCTGAGCCGTAGTCGCCGTTATCGCCTCCGTAGTTGCCGCGGTTCGCGAGAGCTGCGCGGGCCGCTTCCTCAATGGATGAGCCTGCAGACAAGTTGCCAGTGTTGAAATTGGGCTTCGGTGGAGTTTGTAGTTTTGCAGTTTGATCGGAATTGGCGAAGTTGGGCGGAGGCGGAACGTTTTGCGGCTGCTGCGGAGCAGTCACGCTACCCTGACTTTGCGGCGTTGGCTGCTGCTGTACCGGGGCCGCGCTTTGCCCTGGGCGGCCGGCTCGGGCGGCATCCAGAATCTTCTTCAATTCATCCCGGTTAATCTGAGGCGCTTTCCTCGTGGCAATGCGGTTTTGGTCGGAAATCTTATCTGTGTCCGGGGGCTTCGGGATTTTCTGCGCGTCGGGCGGCAATTCCAGAAATGTTGTGTCTTTGTCATGCAGTTCGGGGTTCATGACCACGGCGCCGCGCGGGAAAAGGTGAATAAAGCGTGTGGAGTTGACAATCAACAAGACAAGAGTCAAATGGACGATAACCGAAATCCAAAAGGCTTCCCGCTTACGCGAACGCGAAAGATCATCCTGCATTTGGAGCAGCAGGGCCGGCGCGTCATGCAGTTCTCGATAGGCAGACTCCCAATTGCGGGAATCGTAGAGATCGTTGCGGTCGCGGCCCGAACCTGGCGGTGTCACCGGAACGCCGGGCGGAATTTGCGTAGTGGACATGAAGCTGCTGGCTTAAGGTTTAGACACGACCGCCAGCTATTTAGTTGCTGTGCAGTCGCCGTGCATTCCCGCAAGCTTGAATTTATTGTCGCATCTTTCCGGCGAATCCGGAAAAGCCTGACAGTACAGGAACTTAGGGTAGCGTGAATCGGCAGGAGAAGCTGTCAAGAAGTGTAAAGAGGAAGACAATTCCTTTTTAGGAAGTATCGTTCTTGCGATACTATTCCTGCGGACGGAAAGGCGATACAGTGAGTGACAGGAGTCCGCTTGAGCCAAGGTTTGACATCACCGCCTAACTTCCCTTGGAACCGGTCGCGTTCAATGGGGCTGAAGTTGCTCGTGGTCTGCGGGCTTGCTTTGCTCATGGCAATTCCCACACTCTTTGTCTACAACATAGTTGAGGAACGCACTAAGCGGGCTGGCGATGTAATTCAGGAGATAAGTGCGCGCGTGGGTGGCCAGCAAACTTTTCTCGGCCCGGCACTGTCGATTCCCTACACAATCGCACCAATCTATAAAAATGCGGCGCCGGAACTTGGCGTGTATGTCGTTTTCCCTACACAGGGTGATGCCACGGTAAAGATTCGCACAGAAGAGCGACGCCGCTCACTGTTTAGAGTGCCCGTTTTTCAGGCGGATTTGAGCTTCGATGCGAGATTCGATTTAACCGGTGTACCTTCGGCCGCACCGACGAATGCCGTCCTGGATTGGAGCCGCGCCGGAATTGTGGTGGGCGTAAGCGACCCTCGCGGCGCACTCGCTGATGCCACACTAACGGTGAACGGCAAGACCGTTCCTTTTGTTCCTGCAGATACGGTCAGCGGCGGCGACGGGTCGCAACGATTGCCGTTAACTTATTTTGGCGTCAAAGAGGCTGATTTGGCACAGCCGAATGCGGTGTTTCGCGTTAGCGCAACAATGCGATTTTCTGGAGCGCAACGAATTGCGGTTCTGGCATACGGCAAAACAACACACGTTACGGCCGAGGGCGATTGGCCGAGCCCAAGTTTTGACGGCGGGTTTTTGCCGGTGAAACGCGCAGTTTCTTCGCAGGGCTTTACTTCAGAATGGTCTGTACCTTTTATGGCGCGAGGCATTCGCGCCGAAGGAACGAGCAGTGCTGTCAGCACATTGGATACGACAGCGTTAGGCATTTCCTTTGTGGAGGTGGCTGACCCGTACCAGTCCGTTAATCGGGCGCTGAAGTATGTGTTGTTGTTCGTAGGGTTGCTGTTTTTATCTTATTTCGTTTTTGAAGTCACGACAGGCAAGCGGGTGCATCCGGCACAGTATGTTCTCGTCGGGGTGTCGCAATTAATTTTCTATCTTCTGTTACTTTCGCTTGCGGAACACGTCGGTTTCGATTGGGCATTTCTAATGGGTGGTGGCGCGACGGTACTTTTGCTTTCATTAAACGCCAATTGGATTTTCCAGAGTAAAGTGCAAGGTCTACGTGCGTTTATAGTTTTTAGCTTGCTCTACTTTTTTATTTACCTCTTGCTGCGGCTCGAAGACAATGCACTCTTGGTAGGCGCTGTCGCTAGCTTCCTTGCTGTGGCATCAGTCATGTATTTCACGCGAAACATTGATTGGTACAGCTCTATGCCATCGGGGAGCGTATCGCAGACAAACCCGGGAAGCTGATGTTCAAGGTGCACGTTTATAGCGGAGAACGTGGAACCGCGGACACGAAGATGGGTAGCCTCGAATGGCTATATTGCGCTCAAACTGTGAAGATTCGCACTCTCGGTGTGCTGTTGAATCGCATCCACAATTTCTAAGGCGACCGCCAATGCTCGGCGAGCATCTTCCAACGAAACTACGGGCTTAGACCGCGTCCGTACGGTGTCCAAAAATGACCCCAACTCCGCCCGCAGCGGCTCTTCGGCGACGACCGATGGCTTCTCCATTCCGATCTGCGGATTGACCGTCGGCGCCGAGCCTGCCGAGCCGCCCACGCTAAACACCAAAACATCCTGGCGCCCGTAATCGATAGAAATGTATTGCTTTGGCTGAAAGAACCGCAACTTACGGACGCGTTCGGTCGAAACGCGGCTGGCAGTGAAGTTCGCCACACATCCGGACTCAAATTCCATGCGTACGTTGGCGATGTCCACTTTACTGGAGAGAATCGGCAAGCCGACCGCGCGAATTTCTTTCACGGGAGAATTTACGAACGCCAGCACGATGTCAAGATCGTGAATCATGAGGTCGAGCACAACGTCCACGTCGAGCGAACGTGGAGAAAACACGCTCAACCGGTGGGCCTCAAAAAACATGGGATGCGTGATCAGCGGCAGAGTCGCGCGCACGGCAGGATTAAAGCGTTCCAAATGGCCAACCTGCACGGTCCGCCCATGCCGTTGCGCAAGCGTTGCCAACTCATCCGCTTCGGCCAGTGACGCGGCCAGTGGCTTCTCAATGAGAACATCCACACCCGCTTCCATCAGCTTGCGCGCCGCATCGAGATGAAAGGCTGTCGGCACGGCCACCGAAGCGGCTTGCACCTCACTGTGGGTGGTGATCAACTGCTGAATTGAGCTAAAAGGCTTGCAATCAAATTCGCGGGCGACAGCGTCCGCGCGTTGCAAATCGGCATCTACCACCCCTACCAGGCGCACCGCCGCGCCTTCTTTCGCGAGTTGGTGATAAACGCGAGCGTGGTTGCGCCCGAATGCGCCCACGCCGATGACAGCAACGTTAATGAGATGTTGTGTACTCAGAGTCAATTCTTCTCAGTGTTAACACGTTTCAGAGCAAATCCTCGCAAGTGGGATTGCTTCGCAGAATAATTTAACCACAAAAAGCGAGATATGCGGAGGCGCACAGGGCGAACAAAGGTATATAGCAGGTGTGCATGGACCTTAGACCAACTGACGTTTGAGCCCACGCTTTATTTGTAATAGGTTCATTCGTTCTCTCCCAAAATTCTGATGATGCAATCGCGAAAATCCTGATCTTTCTCACGGATACGGACTTTCTTTCCCGGCAAGTTGACGTCGAAAAGCACAACGCATTGTGGAACTTGGTTGGTTGGGTCGTCGTGGTAGAGCTCGAAGAGAACCTCATGGGATTCTAATTTTTCCGGATCCCCACGAAAGGCAAACGCGCTGAAATGGACGTCGGTCACCATCTTTTTCGGTTTGGTTTTCGTGTGATAAAGCTCGGCAAGCCGCGCTATGAAGCGGTCGCTGCCTTCGTCATCTCGGAGCCATCGGACTCCGCCGCGCTGCATCGAATATGGTTGCGGGCTACCCGTCATGGGATTCATCGCCCCAGTCTTCATTCCTGGCGCAATGGCAATTTGTAGCGCGAGTCGCTCGCTCTTATGTGCTCCCGCCACTGTGAGCAGTAGCGATCCGTCGGGTTGGGTCACCTGTTGCTCTATTGCCAACGTGATATCGCAGAAGCCGTCAGCTGCCGTATCGCATTGGATCTCAGGCAGCTTGGCGGAACCGCCGACGCTTGAAGTTTGCGCGAGACCTGGCAAGACAATAAGAACCGCGATGCCCAAAAGGGCGATCGCAGTACTTCGAATGCAGTTCATCGCTCCGCTTCCAGGGATTCGCTGAAAATCGCGACTTCGAATTCGTCCGCTTTATGAGCCACGGCATCGCCATCGAGCAGTAAACATTTGCCGGCATCAATGGCAAGACAGCTTGCCCCGGCGTTCCTCATCGCTTCGATTGTCCGAACGCCGATGACTGGAACATCGAAACGCATGTCCTGCTTTGGCTTGGCAATCTTTACTACGGTTAGCGCTCGGCTCAACGTGGAAGCTTCTGCATCGAGCGAAGCCATCATCTTGCCGGCGCGTTCAATGGTCGCGTCGGTTCCTTCCATTGCCTCGACCGCTACGCACGCTGATTCAGCAATGACCACGGTCTGTCCAATATCAAACGCTGCGAGACGCTGGGCCACTTCTCGGCCATACGCGATATTTGTTTTCTCCGCTTCGGACGGCGCGCGCTTGGTCAGCACCCCCGGCTTCGCAAGTAGAGGTTCGAGGAAAGAGGTCGAGTTTTCCAGAACGATCCCTTCATCGGCCAGCACTCTGGCAATTGCGCCTAGCAGCGAATCAGTATTTCGTCTGCCGAGAGAAAGCAGGAGCTTTGCCAGGCGCCAATCCGGACGGATGCTGGAAAAAATCTGCTTATGCCTGACCTGCCCGGCCATAATGGCGCGATGTACGCCTTCGCGCTGAAACGTTTCAATCAATCTGGAGAGTTCTCCGAGAGACAGCCAATGCACAGCGGCCGCTCCATGCGTCTCAATCTCCGGGGATGTTTCTTCCTTGATCGCCGCAACTATGACTTCGAGTCCCTGAGCCCGCGCCGCATCGAGCACGAGAAATGGAAAGGTGCCGTTGCCGGCGATTAATCCGATGCGATTTTGCGTGGAAGACATGCTCCAAAAAGTGTAAATCAGGCTACTTGATCACGCCGCGTTCCGAACTCTCAATGAACCGGATCAGGAAATCCACATCTTCCCCGCGATCCGCTTCCGACTTCATTTTTTCCAGCGCCTGCGAAGTATTGAGTTTTGACGCGAGCAACACTTTGTACGCATGATGAATCTTGCGAATGCGTTCTTTGCTGAATCCTCGCCGTTCCAATCCCACGGCGTTAATACCGTAGGCGTTCGTTCCACGTTCGGCCGCGGTCTTCGAAAATGGCAGGACATCGCGGGTGATGGTCGTTCCTCCACCTATGAATGCATGTGTGCCAATTCTCACAAAATGATGCACGGGGCACAGCGCACCCACCTGCGCCCAATCTTCCACCGTGACGTGTCCACCGAGCGTAGCTGCGTTTGCCATGATGACGTTGTCGCCAATCTGGCAATCGTGCGCGATGTGGCAATACGCCATGATCAGTCCTTGATTGCCAAGGCGTGTGATACCACCGCCCTTTACGGTGCCGCGATTGATGGTGACAAATTCGCGAATCTCGTTGTGATCGCCAATTTCCAACCGGGTGGGCTCGCCCTTATACGTGAGATCTTGCGGGGCCATGCCAATCGAGCAAAAAGGAAAGAATGTATTGTGTGAGCCAATCTTCGCCGGGCCCTGAATCACGACATGCGAAATCAATCGGCAGCTCTCGCCCAATTCCACGTTCGCGCCAACAACGCAATAGGGCCCAATCTCGCAGGAGGCTGGAACTTTCGCTTGGTAATCAATTACGGCGCTGAGGTGAATTGGCATGAACGGGGGGCGTCGCTATTCGGAGTCCGCGCTGTCGCGCGAACCGGCGCGTCCCTTAGCGCTGTCAATCAGCTGGCAGCCGACGATGGCTTCGGCAACTTTCTTGCCGTCCACGGATGCGATGCCCTCCATGCGTGCCGCCACTAGGTTGCGAACGGCGCGCCAGCCAATGACTCTCACTTCAATACGCAGTTGATCGCCGGGCACCACCGGCTTGCGAAATTTGGCCCGCTCGATGGACGTGAACACCATCAACTTATTTTCACGGTCCCCAACTTCGGTGAGCAACAATGCGCCGCCTGCCTGCGCAATTGCTTCAATGATTAAAACTCCAGGCATGATCGGCGCGCCGGGAAAGTGGCCTGCAAAAAAAGGCTCGTTGATGGTGACGTTTTTCAGTGCGACGATGCGCTCTTTGCGGGCCAGCTCGAGCACGCGGTCAATCAACAGAAAAGGATAGCGGTGCGGCAAAATCTTCTGGATTTCGTTGATATCCAGTGCGATTTTCTCGCCCGTCGAAACGACTTCGTTGGTTTGCGCGGTATCCGTCATCAATGTATAAGCAAAACGCCAGATTATACTGTATCGCAACCCAGTTGTCGGGATTACATCCATCGCATGACAAAGAAGACACCCGCCTCAAAGCGGAAACTTGATTCCCGCGTTTCTGAACGTCTTTGCTGGTTCGAAGAGCGTCTTGACTCACTCGTTCAGACCATCACGCAGCTTGTCGAGATCGAATCGCCCAGCCACAACAAAGCCGCCGTGGATCAACTCAGCGCCCTCCTTGCAGGACGCTTCGAAGCTCTCGGTGGCCACGCCAAATTCCATCAGGTTCCGGACTTTGGCAACCATCTGCAAATTGATTTCTCCGGGCGCAGCGGCAAGCCAATTCTTTTGCTCGGCCATCTCGATACGGTTTACCCACTCGGCACGCTCGCAAAAATGCCTTGCGAAATCAACAAAGGCCGCCTGCATGGCCCCGGCGTCCTCGACATGAAATCGGGCGTTGCGCTCGCCATGCAAGCCATCGAAGCTCTGCGCGCCTGGAACGAAGACGAACTTTCGCGTCCTGTTACCGTGCTGCTCGTCTCTGACGAAGAAATCGGCAGCCATTCGTCGCGCCGCATCACGGAAAGCCTCGCAAAAAAATCTGCCGCGGTTCTCGTGCTCGAGCCATCCTACGGCCTTCATGGCGCGGTCAAGACCGCCCGCAAAGGTGTCGGCGAATATCACATCAAAGTCACCGGCAAAGCCGCCCACTCCGGACTCGACTTCGAAAAGGGTCAAAGCGCGATTCTTGAACTTGCCCGCCAGATTGATCGCATATCGAAATTCATTGATCTCGGACGTGGCCTTACCCTCAACGTCGGCCTCGTCAAAGGCGGTAGCGCTGTCAACGTTGTTCCTGCTGAAGCTTCCGCGGTTCTCGATGTGCGCATTGCCAAAATGAAAGACGCCGCCGGCATTGATAAGAAACTACGCTCGCTGAAGCCGTTCAATCGCAAATGCAAAATCGAAGTCACGGGGGAGATCAACCGTCCTCCGATGGAGCGCACCAAAGGCGTGGCAGCACTCTACGAAAAAGCCAAAATCATTGCCCGCAATTTAGGTTGGGAGCTGGAAGAAGCCGCCGTCGGTGGCGGTTCGGATGGAAATTTCACGGCTGGATTGGGGATTCCAACCTTAGACGGACTCGGTGGCGTCGGCGAAGGCGCCCATGCCGTCCACGAATCCATCGTCATTGCCGGTCTTCCCCGTCGCGCTGCGTTATTGGCGGGGCTGATTGAGACGGTATAAATCGAACAGCCTCATTGCACTATCTCAAAGAGAGTGCCAGCGCCGTAGGCCCCACCGAATGCGGCCGCACCATAAATGTTGCCACTACCATCCAGAACAAGTCCTCCATACGGACCCGCTCCATCCGATCCACTAAAGCTATGGAGAATTGTCTCTTTGCCTGACGGGGTAATCATGAAGACTGAGCCTTGTCCGTACTCGCCACCGTAATACGTAGTGCCATAGATATTGCCGTTGGTATCCAGGGTTACGCCAGCAAAGGGATAGCCACCATCGGGTGTCCCGGTAAATTCGTGCACGATCTTTTCCTCACCGGCGGGTTCCATTTGAAAGACTGTACCGCCGCCATTCCAGCCCAATTTGCCGCCGCTCGATGTTGTCCCGTATAACCCGCCTTTTTGGCTCCATGCTAAAGCTCCGTATGGATGCGCACCGTCCAACCCACCGGAAAATGTATGCGGTGTTTCTTTGACTCCGTATCGATTAATTTCAAAAACAGTTCCATTGCTTCTATGGCTAACGGATGCACCTATCTCGCCGCCATAGGTCGTTATCCCGTATATATCACCCAGGTTATCTATCGTTACTCCGGCATATGGTAACTCTCCATCTCGATTAGCTTCGAAACCATAAATCGTCCCAAATATGAAACCGGGAGACAGCGAAAAAACCGTGCCGGCGTTAACGCCATTGCTCCCGCCGGTCATCGTCGTGCCGTACAAATACCCTTGCGCGTCAATAAACAGTCCGCCCATTGGAAAGAGGCCGTCTGAACCCTCAAAACTGTGGCGAACCAGTTCTTCGCCTAGGGAAGTAATTTCATATACGACGCCGCATCCCTGGGCGCAATAGGAAGTGAATGTGCCTCCGTATGGCGTTGTCCCATATAAGTTCCCCTGGGTATCTCGGACAACGCCGGCGAATGGATTGGATCCGTCGGCGTTCCCCGTAAATGCGTAGAGTGTATTCATCTGACCAGAGGCCGTATATTCGAAAACTGTACCGTGGCCGGCCAAGCCGCTCGCATTTCCACCATATTGCGTAGTGCCATATAGATTGCCCTGGCTGTCGCGTATTAAGGTCCCAGCCGGTGTATCGCCGTCGGCGTTGCCAGTGAAGTTATAAAGAAGGGTGTACTGCTGCGCCAAGGCCGAAGACGCCATGGTGCAGGCAAACAGGACTATTTGGCCAATCAGCATCGTGGGACTGACACGATTACTACCGGTTACCGGGTTGGCTGAGGAATTTCTCATAATGTAGGCAAGTTACCCCGAGATGATCCTGACCACAAGACACGTAGGTGAAAGTCTTCAGGTAATAACCGTACAGTCGGATGACCACGGTAGCGTCCTGCTAACCGGACACAACCGTCGCTGCGCCCTTTGACTCGTTTTTCCCGCTAGCCTAGACTTAGCTCAGCGCCTAACACTGAACCGCGCGTCGGAGTCATTATGGGTGAGGGTCTCTTTCAACCGCTGCATATTATTCTGCTGATCGGCATTGCCCTGCTTCTGTTCGGGCCCCGCAAGTTTGCTGATCTAGGCAAGGGACTCGGCGAAGGCATCCGTAATTTCAAGCAATCCATGAAAACTCCCGACGTCGAAAACAAAGACTCCCAGCCCAATCCCACTAAAGATACCGACGCCGACAAGAAAGCCTGATTGATCGGTTCGTGTGGGGCGGACACCCTTGTCCGCCGCTGCTGACAATCTCCTCTAATGGACCGCAAGATCGCGTTAGGCTCCGAGAGAGCGCAGCATTCTCCACACCAGCGCCATCGGCAATCCCACAACGTTGAAATAGTCCCCTTCAATTCGCGGAATCCATCGCGACGCTATTCCTTGGATCGCATACGCGCCGGCTTTATCCATCGGCTCGCCAGTCTCAATGTAGGCCTGAATCTCTCGATCACTGATCTCGCTCATCGCCACCAGCGTTCGTTCGGATTGCACGCTCTCCGTCCAGCCCGGCCCAATCAGGCAAACACCTGTGATGACTTCATGACCGCGCCCCGAAAGCAAAC
>JBEKTR010000092.1:0-12607 GCA_049515835.1 Terriglobales bacterium | reverse complement strand
CGCCAACAACAGCAAATCTGTGAATGGCGGCTTATACATCCGCCCCGATTGGGCTTCCGGGTTGCAAACCGGCTTCTCCTTCCGGCAGGACAATCTCACCGTACCCGGCCCCGCCGTCTCCGAAACCATTGCCACCGTTCACGCCGTTTTCACCAATAGCAAGTACGAGATCTTGAATGAAGGTGTGCTTGTCCGCCACGTCGAACCCACTGGCCCCATCTTTCGCACCAGTTGCTTTTACTCGCAGTGGTCGCGCAGTTTCGGCAACGTGCACCCGTATTTTCGCTATCAGTACTTCAATGCCCCCACCGACGATCCGGTATGGATCTATGCCAGCCCCAACGGATATGCCCCCCTGAATGATACGAACTTCATCGGTCGGCTCAACGGTCCCAGCGTCGGCATCCGTTATGATTTTTCTCCCCATGCAGCCTTAAAGCTGCAATACGACCGGTACGACTTGCGTGGTCTTCCTTCCGTCAATGGATTGAATTCTCAGGTGGCGTTCACTTTCTAACGGAGACCAGATGAAAATAACCCACAAATTCTTGAAACGGCTTTCGCTGATTTCCATTTTGTGCACTGCAATCGCGCTTTCGATGCACTTCGTGGAACAGGCGCACGCCGCGGCCGGCGAGCACATCGTGGTCATCGTCAATGCCGCTAATCCGGTGGACAACTTGAGCCTCAGCGACTTAAAAAAGCTCTGGCTCTCCGACAAAAGTCATTGGGATTCCGGCAAAGCTGTCGCTCCCGTCATGTTGGCAGCCGGAGCTCCCGAGCGCGCAGCATTCCTCAAGAT
The DNA here is from genome assembly GCA_049515835.1 of Terriglobales bacterium. GTDB lineage: Bacteria > Acidobacteriota > Terriglobia > Terriglobales > Acidobacteriaceae > JAJPHW01. The sequence continues at coordinate 11,805 of JBEKTR010000092.1, read as the reverse complement.
TGTCTGCGGCATGAATGATGCCGATTTCAGCAAGTATTTTCTCCAGGCCGCGTTCACTGGAAAATCGGCGACCCCGCCCAAAGAGGTTGGGGGTGCAGCTTCTGTGAAGAGCACCGTGGGCAGTTCACCGGGCGCAATTGGATTCGTCAAGGTCAGCGAATATTCGCCGAGTGATGCCTCCATTAAGGCGGTTAAAGTAGACGGCGCAGCCGCCGACGACCCCGCATACAAGCTCAAGATGTAGAGACTTTCGCAATACCAAAAGGACCCCCTATGCAATGGAGTATTAAGCGAAAGCTCCTCGGCTTAACCATCATTAGTCTGGCGTTCGTCGCCGCCGTGAGTGCCACCGGATATTGGGGCATCACCTCGGTCGAGCGCACGACCGCCGAAGTCGCGGCTACGGGCTCGGCCATACGCAACCACATCGAAGCGGGAGTTTATAACGACGCCACTCGATCCGACATCTCCGCAGTGTTCGCCGCCAAAGGTGACGAACAACAAAACAAACTGGATGACTTCAAGCAACATGAGAATTTATTGAAAGACAGAATCGTGAAAGCCCGTTCGCTTACCGTGGATGCTAAGTCTCAGGCCCTGTTGGACAGCGAACAGGCCCTGACCGAAAAGTATTGCTTAGCTGGCGATGCCCTCGCCGGTGCCATCGTGCACCACAGTGACCAGGCCGCCTCTCAGCTTGGCCCTTACCTGCAACTCTACAAAGACTTGCAGGAAAAGATCGAAGACACCAGCGACCAACTCGAAGCGAGCGCGAAGAGCGCGGAGACCGGCGCTGCCGCGAAAGCCAGAAATGCCACGCGCATGATGTTTACGATTTGCGGCATTTCTCTTTTGCTGCTTCTCGCAGTTGCTGGACGCATCACTTTGAGCATTACTCGGGGCCTGGATTCTTTCTCCAAGCAATTCCGCAGTATGACGGAAGCCAATGATCTCACTTCGCGAGTAAACCAGGATCGGCGCGATGAAATCGGCGAACTCGGACGCTGCCTCAACACCTTCGTGGAGAACATTCGTCACATACTGGCTCAGATCACGGAGTCCTCCCGGCAGGTATCGGAAGCCAGCAACGGACTTTCCGTGACGAGCGAGCAAATCACAGCCAATTCCGAAGAGACTTCAGCCCAGGCCAACGTTGTCTCACATGCGACCCAGCAAGTCAGCCAAAACCTGCGCACTGTCGCGACGGGCGCGGATGAGATGGGCATCAGCATCAAAGACATCGCCAAGAATGCCACCGAAGCTGCCACCGTTGCTAATTCCGCTGTAAAAGCCGCCGAGATAACCAATGCCACAATTGCCAAGCTCGGCGCCTCCTCTGCGGAAATCGGTCAAGTCGTTAAGGTCATCACCTCCATCGCCCAGCAAACCAATTTGCTCGCGCTGAATGCCACTATCGAGGCCGCTCGTGCCGGGGAAGCCGGCAAAGGCTTTGCCGTCGTCGCCAACGAAGTCAAAGAACTCGCCAAGGAAACCGCCAAAGCCACCGAGGATATCAGCCGCAAGATTGAAGCGATTCAGCTCGACACGAAAGCTGCCGTAGACGCCATCGGAACCATCAGCGAAGTCATCCATCAGATCTACGGGATTTCTAGCACCATCGCGACCGCGGTTGAAGAACAAAACGCCACCACCAACGAGATGGCGCGCAACGTGAGCGAAGCGGCACATGGCAGCGACGAGATCACCAGCAACATCGCCGGCGTCGCACAGGCGGCTGAGAGCACATCGCGAGGAGCAAGCGATACCCAAAAGGCAGCCCGGCAACTGGTGGAGACCGCTGCACAACTTCGCCGGCTGGTTGAGCAGTTCAAAGTGAAGACGATCGGCCACACATCGGACGGCCCTACACAAGACTCCAGAAGCATGGCCGCTCATACGGGCGCTTAGACTCACGAAACCTGGCCCCTACAGGCAACTCGATGTTACAAAGACGAACTATGGCCGCCGCGCGCATTCTCGTCGTAGATGATTCCATTGTCGTTCGCAAGCTCCTCACGAACACGCTGTCTCAGGATCCCGATCTGGAAGTATTGGGCACTGCCAGTGACGGCCAAATCGCGCTCGCGAAAATCGAGCAACTCCATCCCGACCTCATCACGCTTGACGTCGAGATGCCAGTGATGAACGGTCTTGAGGCGCTCGCTCACATTCGCAAGCTATATCCAAAGCTTCCAGTCATTATGTTTAGCACTCTTACCGAACACGGGGCCGCCGCCACTCTCGATGCCCTCGCTCTTGGCGCTTCCGACTACGCAACCAAACCCTCCGGCACTACCAGCTCGGAATTGGCCGTCGATGCCATTCGCCGCGAGCTGATTCCCAAGATCAAAGCGCTCTGCGGAATCGTCGTTCTGCGCCTCAAATCCATCACGCCGCTTCAACCGGCCACACGTCCGAAACCCATCAACCGGAAGTTCGAGATCGTAGCCATTGGCACTTCCACCGGGGGACCCAACGCGCTATCGGAGGTGTTGCCCCATATCCCCAAAGATTTTCCCGTTCCCATTGTCGTCGTCCAGCACATGCCGCCGATTTTCACCCGGCTTCTTGCAGAACGCTTAGCCAGCCGCTCCGCAATTTCCATCGAAGAGGGTAGCGCGGGTATCGCCCTCGTTCCCGGCCGCGCTTGGATTGCGCCGGGAAATTTCCACATGACAGTGCAGCGCGCGGGCATTTCGAGGCGTCTCGAATTGAATCAGAATCCGCCTGAGAACTCTTGCCGTCCGGCCGTTGATGTTTTGTTCCGCTCGGTCGCCACTGCATTTGGTGCAAATGTATTGGCCGTTGTCATGACAGGCATGGGCGCGGACGGCGTAATCGGCACACAGCACATCCGTGACGCAGGCGGCGAAGTCATTATTCAAGACGAAGCTTCCTCCGTCGTTTGGGGCATGCCCGGTCTCGTGTACGCCGCGGGTAACGCGGATGCTGTGTATCCCCTCGATCAACTGGCAACCCAGATTACTCGCCGCGTTATCGAAAGCCGCGCTTCCCGTCCAATGCTGCCCTTGAATCGCGTCGCCGCCGCGGAGTCAGGATCTAAATGACAACCGGAACCCAACCTGCGCTCTCAAAACTCGCTCCGGCCAAGGCGAATCAACCTACCGATCCCGTCTTTCGTCAAATTCGTGACTTGGTTTACAAAGTCTCGGGGATCTTTCAGCTCGAAGAAAAGCTCTATCTGCTGGTGGATGGTTGCGGGCGCCGCATGAAGCAACTCAACATTCGGACTCCCCGTGAATATTGGGACCTCCTAACCGCGCACTCCAGCCGTGACGCGGAATTACGCCAACTGCTCAACGAACTCACCATCGGCGAGACTTGCTTGTTTCGCAGCCAGCCTCAGCTCGATGCCCTGCGCAAAGTCATCCTTCCTGAAATTGTGGGAGAGAAACTCAAACAGGTGACAAAGAGGCTCCGCATCTGGAGCGCCGGATGCTCGACTGGAGAAGAACCTTACACTCTCGCCATGAATATGCTTGAAGAGCAGGAAGGCCGGCTGAAAGGTTGGACCGTCGAAATTCTCGCCACCGACTTGAATGACCGCTCCGTCGAAACGGCAAAAGCCGGCGTCTATGGCGATTACGCCTTGCGTGCTACGCCGGAACTCTTCAAGAGAAAGTATTTCGTACCCTTCGACGACAAGAAATTGCAAGTCCGCCCGGAAGTGAAGAAACTGGTCTCTTTCACCCGTCTGAACTTGCAGGATGATTCGAAGATGCTGTTCATGAAAGGGATGGACCTGGTTTTCTGCTGTAACGTTCTCATTTATTTCGATGGTCCTTCCAAATCGAAGGTCATCGACCATTTCTTTAGCAATCTGAATTTTGGTGGATATTTCTTTCTTGGTATTTCGGAGTCCCTCATGAAATTGAACGACAAGTTTCACGTGGTCCATTTCCCTGGCGCAATCGGCTATTGGAAACCCTCTCTCAAGAGTGGCAAGTTATGACCGCCTCAGCGATCGCCAGGATTCGCGAGAAGGTCAGACGGATCGAACACACACCCGCCATCCCAGCCGTGTTCCTGCCCTTATTGGAACTTCTCAATGTGCCTCCGGAAAAAACGAATCTCGACGAGGTCGTCAAGCTGGTATCGTACGACAACACCATTGCCGCCCAATGCCTGCGCATGGCCAGTTCTCCTCTTTTTGGCTTGGCGAAGGCTCCCGAATCGATACGCGGCGCGGTCATCAGCCTGGGCTTACGGCGGGTTGAAACCATCCTGCTCACCTGCTGTTTAGGACAAGCCTTTCCCACAAAAAACTGGGTCCTCGACCCCATAGTATATTGGCGGCACTCACTCGGTTGCGCCATGGTTTGTCGGAAATTCGCCGAGAAGCTGTCCCACGCGGACGGCGACAAAGCTTACATGGCGGGCCTCATGCACGACATCGGCATTCTCGTGAACTGCCTCGCCTTCTCCTCGGAGTTTGCACAGTCCGTGAATCGTGCGGCCAGCGAACAGATTCCCCTTGGTGAAGCCGAGCTTTCCGTCATGGGATTCACGCATTGTGAAACCGGCCGCGCACTCGCCGAAAAGTGGCACTTAAGCGAGGATATTGTTGAAGTCATTGCACATCACCATGACGTCGAACAAAGTGAAACCGCGCGGCCTCTTGTGGCCTTGGTCCATCTTAGCGATCTCCTCTGCCGGGTTCGCGGCATGGGTTACGGATACTACGAGAGCCGGCGTGTTGACCTCGCAGGCGATCCCGCGTGGAACATTTTGTTGCAGGAGCACCGGGAACTCGAAGGCATGGATTTGGTTCGCTTTACCTTCGAGCTCGATGAGGCGGTATCGGAGATCTTCGAACTCGTCTCAATGATTATTGGATCAGGCTCTATAGGTCGCTGAACTCGCAGCGGCAATTTGATTTTCGGTCTTTGCTGACTTCTATTAGGCTTGCACTCTTAGAGAGGTAACGATGCTATTGCCTTCGAACGCCATCCGGATTTCCAGCGTGTCGGAATCTGCGGAAGAGTGCAGACTGTAATCATTGCCGGAAATAACCGTGGGAACCGAGAGAATGCACCCATTGCCGAGGCCTGAAATCTTGTTTTTGAAGTTGCCTGCGACCATGTTGCAAATTTCGCCAAAAGCGTCACACAGTTCCGGACCAACTTGCTGCGGCTCGATGCCCAGCATCTTGGATGCCATCAACTTCGCCGCTTCCTGGCTGCATTGGATGCTAAGCACTCCACACAATTGCCCAGCCAACCCAACCATCGAGGTCATATCCATGGGTCCATCTTGGGCCCGATCCGCGTCCTTAAGTTCAGAACTGAGCATCATCTCGAAGACTTCCCGCAGAGATACCTCCAGGATCGGCGCCCATGCCTGATGGTGGCCGGTGGCCGAAGTTTCTCGTGCGGTTTTCATGCCTTCACCGTCAATAACGGCACGATGTGCTCCCTGACCTGGTCCGGGGTGAACGGCTTGCGGATATACCCTTTTGCCCCCAGCGAGATAGCTTGTACGACATGCGATTCGCTGCCCTCCGTCGTAATCATTACCACGGCTGCCTGCTTCGCATTGGCCACGCCGCTCAATTGTTTGACGAACTCCAAACCATCCATCACCGGCATGTTGATGTCGCAAAGAATGAGGTCCACGGGGTTCTCGGCCAGCACCGCGAGGGCCTCGACACCATTGCCCGCTTCGAAAACCTTGCTGAGTTCAATCCCTGCCTGTCGTACCGCCCGCTCCACAATTTTTCTCATTACCGCCGAATCGTCCACGATAAGCGCTTGTATGCTGTTCATCGGTTGCCGTTTTCGTATAGACAGGATTAGCGCACATTCCTCGCGCCATGCCTTAAATCGGCAGACATCGCTGCAAACTTTAGCGAACTCTATATGGATTGACGGTCGCGAAACCGAATGACAGGCTCACTGAGATATTGCGCCACCACGGAGGTAAAATTGATTGCAAGAGGCCCTTGTCATGAGACCCCGATTTGACCCGGCCAAAGCAGCATCCGCAGCCATCCTTGCCCGCGCACACAAGAATTTGAAAATCTGCAAAACACCAGTTTGCCGATATCAATAACTACCTATCACTGCATCTTCCCACTGCACCGGCTCAACCGGCCCAACCCAAAACATCCACACCAACGACCCGAGCAGGGCGACCACTCCGACCATCACAAACGCCCAATAGAATTCGCCAGTTCGCTCCACCACGAACCCGGTGACTGCCGGAGCCACGACCCCCGAAAAATTGCCTGACAGATTCTGCACTCCGACCCACCGCCCTGCCGCGTGCGGTCCAGCCATCGTTTGCGTGACCGGCCACCAGTTCGCCGTCGCCATGCCCAGGAACGCACTCGCCGCCATCAACATCCCAATCGAATATCGGGGATTCGCTGCCACGCATAACACCAAAAACACGCCCGCGCCTGCCATCCCAGAAACCAGGAACCCTTTTCGGACGACCGTTGCCGATTTTCCCGCGGCCATGAATTTGTCCGCGGCCCATCCCGAAATCAGCGCCGTCGTCGCCGTCAAAATGTATGCCAGCCCGCCAATTCGCGCCATCTCCCCCATCGAGAAATGCCGCTCCCGCACCAAATAATATGGCAGCCACGTCAACAAGAAGTACATCATGAAGTTGCCGCAGAAAAGGCCGGCGCAGGTACCCCAAGCGGAGCGCTGCTTTAGAATTTCGCGGTAGCCCAATTTTGCTTTTGATTTTTCGGCACGCGCCTTCAACTTGAAGCGCCACCACGGAAGCAACCACAACATGGAGGAGAATCCCAGAACGATGAAGTATTCGCGCCAGCCAACTTTTCCGATCAGGATTCCGCCGGCAAAAATTCCGAAAGCCGGCCCGAGCGAAAGTCCCGAGGCCAAGACTGCGTTCGCAACACCCTTGCGCTCTTCGGGACAATGCCCCGCCAGGATCTTCGAATAGGACGGATACGCCACCGACTCGCCCACTCCGAGGACCAATCGCATCAGGAGCAAGGCCGCGAAGCCGTGCATCCATCCCGTCGCCGCCGTTGCCGCCGACCAAATGAAGAATCCCGCCGCCATCACGACGCTGACGTCGAAGCGATCGACCGCCCAGCCCGCGACCAATTGAAAGCTTGAGTATGTCCAGAAAAACGAAGAGAGCAAAATGCCCAGTTGCGACGGCGAAAGCCCCAACTCATCTTTCAACAGCGGCGCGGCAATCGAGAGATTGCCCCGGTCCACATAATTGATAAACGCCGAGAACCAGAGCAGCCCGAGCACGATTTTCAGCGCTCGCGGCAACCTTGCCGGAACTACATTTCTCCCAATGGTTGTTTGCGGCACGGCGGCTTATTCTCGCCGCCCGTGGAAAGAATTGCAAGCTACTCAGGCCAGGTAGTGGCGGAATTTGATTTTCATAAGAAAGCGGGCCTAACGCGGGGTTTCTTGCCGCGCGGCCCGCCAGATTCTTCACTTCGCAAAAAGCACTCGCTCAGATTGACAATAGCTGTGCCACTACTGAAGCTCCCGGTCTTTAACATTAACATTCAAGACTTGAACCAATTCCTGCCGGATTTTCTTACGCTCCGACTTCTTGGCGCTCGTCTCTCCTTCGAACTGGTCTTTGTCTTTGTCGTTGTCGTTGTCGCTCCTGGTGGCGTCACCCCGGTTCATCAGCAATAACTTCTTGATGAGAACGGAAATGCGCGTAGAGTTCTGACTCACGATTCGTCCCCCGCTCCGATATTAAAAAGCGCAGCCTGGGCTTCCGCATTCGCGCGCAGTTCGGCTTCTTCGTCCAACTGTACGTCGGGCTGTTCCTGCTTGCGCATGTTTCTGCGCTCGGCCTTTTCGCGCTGCTTCTGCATTCGCGCTTGTTCTTTCTGCCTTTTCGTCGATGTTGATCGTCCTCTGGGCATTCACAATTCCTCCAGTATCGTAAATTTTGAAAGCGGGTTTAAGCCGCGGGTTCGCACACAAACTGCGCGACCGCGTTCCCACCACTAACCGAATATCCAATTCGTTGCTGACTCTTCGGCGCCGTCCCGTTTCCGCAAGCCAGGCCGTTTGATCCGGGACGGAGCAATTTCGGAATCCCGCGGCGGCCGCGGCTGATCGCGGATGGCTCGGGTGCGGGCGTTTGCCATGGAACGTACAACAGAAATCTGCCGGCAGGCTTCCAAAATCCCCCAAGTTTCCGATGGGTTCGACAGCGATAACTCCCTGCCCGTACCGTGCGAGATCGTTCCCACCCGCGAAAGTTCGGCCAATGCCTCGGCGTCATCATTGGGCAAATTCGCAAGATACTCCGGCTTGCCCACAAGAAACGAAATTTGCTGACCCGGCGATGCGTGGCGCATGAACTCGCAGAATGTGTCCCGGCCCGCCAGTTCATTCTCCACGTGGAGCAGCACGAGATCGTAAAGATTGGGCCGCCAGAAAATGCGGGCCTCGTGAATGTCGGATGAGCTATCGACTTCTATCCCGAGCTTCCGAAGCATTTCGGCGCGAACTTCCCGTCGCGCAGAACGCTCATCGACCAGAAGAACGCGCTTCCTTTTCTCAGGGTCTTTCTGGGTGACAACCTGGGACACTTCAACTTCTAACGGCGTCACGTCATCCACCATATCGCCCGTCATACGGCCCGTCCGGGCGACTTGGACGCTGGCTTGCCGGACGTCTTTGGCGCGCCCATCTCGAGCACGAGCGCACGCTTCCGCAACCGCCGCGCAATTTTCTTCTTTCGCTCCCGGTTAAATCGGGCCTTATCGCCGTTGATTCCTGACATGTTGCGGTCTCCTTAAATTTCTTGTGGCTGCGAATTCAACTTCTCGAACTAAGGCGTTCTACGCACACACCCATTCCCTGCCGCCTTCCAAAACCGTTCTCAATCGCGAAGCGCAGGATGTTTTATGTGTCTTCGAGGTCGGGAGCTAGAGATCCGCGCGCCCGGCGGCTCTGCGCTGAATTAAACCCGAATCAGATTGGAGAGTACAAACTCCATTCTTCTACTTCTCTATTCTACTCTGCGCTTGGGGAAAACCCTAATCGCGCGGGGAACGAAAGACAGCATCCGCGAGATGCGTTTTATTTCTTTTTGACGGGCTCTTTCGCGGGCTTTTCACCAGTCAAAATCCACCAGGCCTCGCGATACTTCTCAAATCTCGAGGCCTTTCTTTCTTGTTGCCCATCCCTACCCGGCAGCAGACGCAGCGAGCGCAGCTTCTCGAAGACCCTGGCCGGGAGCACGTACCATGCGGACTCCGGGACGACATAGGCCACGATGGCGTCAATCTTTTTTCTGGAATAAGGATCGAGCGCACTATCGAGCATGCGGACGCAGTATGTTCCCTGCTGGTTCAGTTTGTGCGAGGACTTCACTTGAATGCGCTTCAGCCCGTCGCCCGCCTCCACGATAAAGTCGAAAGGCTCGCTGTCTCCCCAGGGCTTGGCGACCATGAATCCGAGGCCGGCCGCCTTGCTGAGAAAATCGGCCTCGGCGCGTTCGCCCAGCCGCTTCCGAGTCACTGGCATTCGCTCGGCTTCCGCCGCCATATCGCCGATGAAGTCACCGCCGCCGGTTATGGCGTGTATGTCGAAAATTGGTATGTCGAACACATGTGCCTCCTGTTGATTAATTTCGATAAAGCAGATTCCTCGCACATTCTCGCCGCCACGCGGCTCCGAATGGCTCGGAATGACAAGGTGGTGGGAACAATACCCACGGCTTACGCCCCTTCGGCTTCGCTCAGGGCAGGCAGTGGGCTGCATTCTTTTGCCGCTATGCGGCTAAGAGCAACGAAGGTCTTACCCGCCCGCCATCCCCCAAGGCAACAAAAAAGCCCCTCGGACTCGACCGTCCGATGAGGCTCCTTTAGACGCAATTTGGGTTGCTTCTATCTTTCGCCAAATGCGAAAGCGCTGTCAACGAAAATAGGGGTGAGGATGCATTTGTGAGTATTTCATTCCCAAAATGGGAATTTGGCCGTGTCGGCAAACATTCCGTCTGCTTCCACACCTCTTACCACATTGTCATTCCGAGTCATCCGCAGTCGCGTAGCGACGAGAATGTGCGAGGAATCTGCTTTTTCTTCTCCCCGGAAACAATAAAAAAGCCCCTCGGACGCACCGTCCGATGAGGCTGCTTTAGACGCAACTTGGGTTAGTTCTATCTTTCGCCAAATGCGAAAGCGCTGTCAACGAAAATAGGGGTAGGGATGCCCTTGTGAGTATTTCATTCCCAAAATGGGAATGGTCCCGTGTGGGGCGGACATTCCGTCGGCTTCCACACCTCTCTCCACCTTGTCATTCCGAGCCATTCGGAGCCGCGCTTGCGCGGCGAGAATGAGCATAGGAATCTGCTTTTTGTGTACTGCTACGAACAGCAGATTCCTACGCGCGTGCTCGCTGCTTGCGCAGCTACGCCCGGCTCGGAATGACAAGGGATTTGAAGTTTCGTAAGTGGCTACTAGATTTGTGCAGTTCGAGTCCGCGAACTCCGAGGGGATTGTTGATGTCCTGCCGCGGCCCCGCGCCGAAGCCATCGAGTGAAATAGAGAATGCAGCAACTTTGACTTTGGTCATGGTGGTAAGATGCCAAAAAAATTCTACGGCATTAGACGTGTCCGCGCCCGTCGACACCGAGGAATGCCGCCGCATGCACATTGCGTGCGATACAATCTGCGTGGCAGGTCAATGATGATCATTACCGAAGGCGTAACTCGCTTTGGAGGTTTAGTTTAGTGTCCTTCTCCAAAGAGCTTAGGTTTGTAGCTAAGACATTTTCGGTCGGAGAAATTAGTCGCGCAGTATCTAACATTCTGCTCAACCATACTACCGATCAGAAGCTAGACGCCCAAATTAGTGAAAGGCTGGCTGATGGCACGCATTCTAACAAAGGGATTTCAAAGGCAAGTGAACTGGAAGCATTTTGCGATTTTAGTGGTCGGAGCTTGCGTATAACCCTCTGGCAGAAAGTCGGCGATCTCGCGGGTATCCGCATATATGGATACCGCTCAGAGTACATAGATGTTGAAATAAGCGCCCCGAACTCGACATTGCTGGCCGATATCTTGAAGACGTTGGAGAGCAGTTTGGGGCTGACCCCTTATTCTCAGCCCGAACTGAAAGTGAATGAGTCGGACACGTTTGAAGGTGTTCTGCGTCGGCTAGAAGTTGTGGAGGGTATAGTCTTCGGGCCGAGCAGCCGTCTCAGGTGCTTTCTCTCGTTTCGATTTAGTGCCGAAAGCGAAAACATTGCCCTCAAGATTCAGCAGTTCTTGACCCTACTCAATGTACAAGTCCTGTCCGGCGCCAGCTACGAGCCTAGGCGGATCAGCGACAAGGTCCTTTCAAAGCTAAGCCAACAGTCGCTAGATTTCATCGCTGTGCTAATCACGAAAACGGGCGAATCAATGTGGACTCGGGACGAGATAGCGTCGGCGGGGAGTCGGGGTATTGCAGTCATCCCGATAGTGGAGGTAGGCGCTGCCTTCGCTCCGGGCCTTTTCGGAGATCTGGAATTCATCGAATTTAGTCCTGGCCATATTGGGGATTCATTTCTGAAATTGTTGCAAGCCCTAGACTTTATTCGTTCTGAACGAGCCGGCAAGCAACTCGAACTGGACGCTGAGAACCATCACGCCGAACCCTCCTAGAGAAGCCAGAGTCAAGCGACAGCTACCCCATAATTACGCGCGTAATCCCCTGCCACCAAGCCGGATTGTGACGCCACAGGTAGAGCGTGAGGCTTTGTCCGACGATCAACAAGGGCAGGGCGTAGAGATAGACTTTGTGAACGCGCTGGGCTTTTTCTACGAGCGAGCCG
>JBEKTR010000091.1:0-12631 GCA_049515835.1 Terriglobales bacterium | reverse complement strand
CCGTCGTCAAATTCCGATTGCATGTTGATGACGTGAGTGACGCCCATGCGCGCCAATTCCGTCATGTTGTCGAGGCGCCAAATCGCTCCACCGATCGCGATGCGGTCGGTCAGCCAGGTCATATCCATGAATGAGCTTTTGCTCCCAGCGCGCCGGGACGCGCGCAAGATCCTACCCCACAGCGCAGTCTCCACCCCTGATCGGCGGCCGGTTTTTCTGCGTATATTCATTCTACGGGAACTCCGGGGACAATCTCTGACTCGGAAATCTCATCTCTATGCGCACCATCAGAACCCGCACCGGGCGCGCTTTCGCCCTCACCCTCACCCTCGGCGGCAGACTCAGGAAAGCCTAAGCGCCGCAACAGGGTTTGGACCAGAGAATCGTCCACCGGCCCATCTTCCTCAGCCGACGCAGGAAACAGGCCAATCAATTCGAATAGGTACTTCATCGGCGTGTGCTGGCCCTTGTGCACTTCCGCCATCACGTCGCTAACCATCTCCAGCGCGTCGCCGGCCACCGCATTCGAGATCTTCTGCCGCAAGGAGCCGAGGTCTGCCTGCTTCTTATGCGTGCGTGAAGCCCGGCGGGGCTTTGCAGCACTATGTTTCGCCTTGCCCGCTTGGCTTTTAGCTTTAGTTTTCGTCATGGCTTTACTCATGAAAATCCGCTCAAACCCTTGTCCGTGCTTGAACTTAGCCGCAACAAAAAAGGCAAGAGACGTTCGCCGGAGTGCCGGAAACGCCCTTGCCAGCCTGTCACGAAAAGCATGTCACGGGAAAAACAAAAGGCGCATCCCGGAGGACGCGCCTTTTTTGTACTTACAAATATATCATACCATATTGGAGGGGGTAAACACGACACGGTCGGGAAATTTATTTTTGCCGTGTTACCAACCACTTACGTCAAAATCCTCGGCTTCGCCCTCTTGACAAGGTTTTCCACAGGAAAGATTTCCACAGGATGTTTGCTCGTCACATACCGCTGGTTTCGTCACTTCTGCCTCGGCTTCGTTGCCTCCCTCCTCGATTTCCAGTTTGTCGAGCAAACCTCCGGCCAGGAAAATCTCGCTGACCATGTCCACAGCGTCGAAAAAGCGGCGCTGGACGGTGCGTTCCGTCCATCCCATGTGGTCGCCGGTTTCGCGCTGGGTGTGGTCTTCGAATACAAGCCTTGCAATCAGGCGCTGGTCGAATTCGCTCAACTTGCCGAGGGCGCGCTCCACATCGTGCACAAAAATCACCAAGTCCTCAAAGGTAGTACAAGTGTACGAAGTCACCCGCGTGCGAAAGAATTCACGCCCCAGCAGAGAAGGCAAGCGCCCCACTTCCACGGAAAGCCGCATGTAACGCCGCAACATTCCGAGTGTGCGCTTCCGGTAAAGCCAGAGATTCGGGTCATTGGGGTTGTAGGGCTCGGGCTCGATGCGCGGTTCCGTCGCTTCTTTCGTTTCTGCGGCTTCCGCGAGTCGATCTCGATGTTTTTGCTGAGGAAACGGCGGCACGGGCCGCGTGAATGCCTCTAACGGGGGAAGCTCGCCGGCTTCCGCGTTCTCGGCCAGCCACGCGGCTGGAAAGGACGCGGGAGTTTCGGGCGACGCAGCGACGCGCTCCGGGATCATGCCGCACCACCCTTGCCATATACGTGCGTCCACGGTTCGGCGAGATCGTCTGTGGCGTTTGCAGTTTCATCTTCCGGCGGAAGCGGCGCGCCATATTCGCTGCCGGGCACGCGAGCTTTGCCCTTAACTCTCGTCGATGGGGCCATGCGATCTACAGCGGCTTCACAGCGAGCGCAATAGATGCCCGCACTATCGGCCTCACGGAGCCACAAGCTGCCGCAGCGCTCGCAGTATTTCAATTCCAGACGTATGACTTCAGACTGTTGCTCGATGGTTGACATTGTCGTAGGGACCTCCTCGAATTTGCTCCCTGCTCACACCACAAAGAAAAAAGCCCTGCGCCGGATATGCCGGTCACAGGGCCCGTTTCTATTACGGAGTGCCTGGGTGAATCATTTAATTTTGTAAGCGCACCGCGGGACATTGCTCCCGCATGTTTCTATCTCTGCCGCTTACTCGTGCTGGCGGAAGTAGCCTTCTTCGTAGCCCGATTTCAAAACGCGTCCGTTTTGCACGACAACGCTGACCTTGCCGGTGAAGTGCAAGGAGTTAAGCAAACGCTCCACGGAAGTGGAAAGCACTTCTGCGTCCCGCACCTTGCGGCGAAACTCGGCGAATGCCGCACCCTCCGGGTCAACGCGCATGTTGTTCTCCATAGGTCCTGCTTCCCGGGGGAGTATACATTTGGATGCAATGCGAAGGCCATCCTACGCTTGAAACTTTTTTCACGTCAAGACATTATTGCTTTCGGCAGTAGTTTTTATTCGGAGATTAGCCCGAAGCTAATAAATTCCGGTGCTATACTCCGCGCAATGAAGTGTCAGGCATTGCAAGACAACCTGCGGCAGATCGTGCAGGAGCGCATTGCGGCGGGCGAATGGACCGGATTGCGCCTCTCGGAACTGACGGGATTTCGGCAGGCCCACATCTCAAATTTCCTAAATGGCAAGCGCGGACTCAGCCTGGAAGGGATGGACAAGATACTGCGGACGCTAAAGCTCGGTGTGCTTGATCTTGTTGACCCGGAAGAAATTAGGCCGCGGTGGCCGCGCACTTTCGGCTCCCAGAGCGGGTTCCAGGAGGTGTTGCTCGTGGCAGGTGCCGACGCGCGGCAGCCCCGCATCGGCAGTCGGCAGGTGCAAGATGTTTTTCCTTTTCGTGAAACCTTCTTAAGCCGATTACGCCCCGCGATGGAAGGCGACCGCCGGCGGTGGGAGCGGTTTGTGCTGGTGCGCATAGAGCGGAATGTGGGAAGCAGCATGTCGCCGAAGATGGGAACCGGGGCCGTCGTGCTCATTGACCGGCATTACAATTCGTTGCGGCCTTACCGCAAATACGAGCCCAATCTATACGCTGTGCATTATGGGGGACAATGCGCCGTGCGCTACGTGGAGCAAATTGGGGGGCAGTTGCTGTTTCGTCCGCTGAACGCGGACTACCCGATCGCAGTGGCGAAGGTAAGAAAAGCAAGAGGGAAGAATTTTGTGATTGGACGCGTCTGTTATGTGGCGAGTGAAATGTAGAGCCCGGGAGTTGACAGGATAACCATATTTCTGCAAACATCGAAATATGGAAAAGGCCCGAACAGATCCCTCGCCGGCCGAGATTGCGGAGTATGCCGACAAGTTCTCCGCCATGGGGACCGAAGCGCGTTTGCGGATCATGCGGTTGCTACTGACTGCGCATCCGGATGGCCTGGTAGTCGGCGAAATTCAGGAAGAGCTCGGAATTCCCAACTCCACACTGTCGCACCATCTCGACAAATTAAAAGCAGAAGATCTGGTGCGGGTACAGCGGGAGAGCACGTTCCTGCGCTACACCGCGAATACCGAGGCGCTTCAGGATTTGCTGCAATTCCTTTACGCCGAGTGCTGCACACGAAACAAAGCGTTGAAACCGGAACAGATCGTTCGAATCTGCAAATAGGAGAGAACATGCATACGGACATCAAAGAAGTCGTAAAAGAAAAATATGGGCAGGCGGCGCTGCGAGTGACGAGCGGCGGCAGCTCCTGTTGCGGCGCCAGCGCGGCGAGCACGAGCGGGTGCTGCGATCCGATTACGTCGAATCTTTATGACGCCGCGCAGGCGGGACAGATTCCCGAGGAAGCGCTGCTGGCTTCACTGGGATGCGGTAATCCGACAGCCCTGGCGCAGTTGAACCCCGGCGAGATTGTGTTGGACCTCGGTTCAGGCGGCGGCATTGATGTGCTGCTCTCCGCAAAGCGAGTGGGGCCCACGGGCAAAGCCTATGGACTCGACATGACCGACGAAATGCTGGCGCTGGCGCATGAAAACCGCCGCAAGTCGGGCGTGGAGAACGCCGAATTTCTGAAGGGCGAAATTGAACACATCCCACTGCCGGACAATTCGGTGGATGTGGTGATTTCCAACTGCGTCATCAATCTTTCCGCCGACAAAGACAAAGTGCTGCGGGAAGCCTTTCGCGTGCTCAAGCCGGGCGGGCGATTTGCGGTGTCAGACGTGGTAACGAGGGGCGCGATGCTGCCGGAAATTCGCGAGAGTGTTCTTTTGTGGGTGGGGTGCGTGGCCGGTGCTCTCGAAGAAGACGAGTACCGCAGCAAACTTGCCGCGGCGGGATTTGAACAGATTACGCTCGAACCTACGCGAGTGTACCGGGTGGAGGACGCGCGGGAATTTCTTGCCGGTCAGAACATTGATGTGGACGCCATTGCTCCGCAAGTGGATGGAAAGTTCATGAGCGCGTTTGTGCGCGCGATGAAACCGGCGCAGCCGAAAGAAAATTGCTGCGGGCCCTCCTGCTGCAACTGAGACATCCCCTGACCAAAAAAATGACCGAGCCCTATAACGTTTTATTTCTCTGCACCGGCAATTCGGCGCGCTCCATTATGGCCGAAGCCATCATGAACTATAAAGGCAAAGACAAAGCCCGGTTCGCCGCATTCAGCGCGGGAAGCCATCCTGCGGGAGCCGTGCGGCCGGAAGCTTTGAAACAGCTGGAAACCGCCCGCATTCCCGTGGCCGGGCTTCGCAGCAAGAGCTGGGATGAGTTCGCGCAACCTGGCGCTCCGAAGCTCGATTTCGTATTTACGGTGTGCGACAACGCGGCGAATGAAGTGTGTCCGATCTGGCCGGGGCAACCGATGACGGCGCACTGGGGCGTGGCCGACCCGGCTGCGGTAAAGGGCAGTGAAGAGGAAATTCGCCGGGCGTACCGCGATGCGTTCTTCATTCTGGACCGGCGAATCAGTCTGTTTTGTAATTTGCCGCTTGGAGCACTCGACCGGCTCGCCATCAAGAAAGAAGTTGACAGGATTGGGCGCGAATGAGGTTCAGCCTCGCGGCACGAAGCACAGCGGAATTCATGGGCACGGCCTTTCTGGTGGCCGCGGTGGTGGGCTCGGGCATTATGGGCGAGCGTCTGGCGGCGGGCAACATTGCGATCGCGCTCCTCGCCAATACGATTGCGACCGGGGCGGCGTTGGCCGCTCTGATTCTCACGTTCGGGCCAATCTCAGGCGCGCATTTCAACCCGGCAGTAACGCTGGCCGACGCGCTCGAGGGAGGGGTGGGTTGGCGGGAAGCCGCCGCCTACATCGGCGCGCAATGTGCGGGTGGAGTTGTGGGCGCAGCACTCGCGCACGTAATGTTCAGTCTCCCGTTAGTTTCACTGTCGTCGCATAGCCGGGCGGGATGGCATCTCGTGCTCAGCGAGTTTGTTGCGAGCTTCGGGCTGCTCTCGGTTATTTTGGGATGCGTACGCCTGCGGCCATCTGCCGTCGCGTTTGCGGTGGCAAGCTACATTACCGCGGCGTATTGGTTTACCGCGTCCACTTCGTTTGCGAACCCGGCGGTTACGATTGCGCGTTCTTTGTCGAATACTTTCTCCGGAATTCGACCCGTGGATGCGCCATTGTTTATTGCCGCGCAACTGGCCGGAGCGTTGGCGGCGACATTCCTGTTTCGCTGGCTAGTTCCAGGCGTGGCTCAAACGGCGGAGTGACTTGGCCGTTCGGTGTTTTAGGGAGTCGTAGAATTAACCCCGTTAGAAATTTTCGAGCAGCCAGGCGTTACTCTCCCATGTTTCCAAACTATAAGCGAGATGGCGGCCGTCGGGCGACATGTGAAGGGCAGTGACTATATGGTCCCTCCCCACCTTCACCACGACACTCGCCTTTCCGCTTAAGTCCACGTTCAAAATAGATTCATCCGACGAGTGGACGCCGAGCGCGAAGAGAGAGCGGCCGTCTGCGCTCCAGGCGACTGTGCGCACGTCCCATGCGGGAGAAACGGTAAGAAGTTTCTGCGATGAGCCCGCCAGATTGACGACTACGATGTGGCCGGGTAGATTTTTATGGCTTGTGAGCGCGAGATTCGAGCCGTCAGGAGAAATGGCCCACGATGATCCGGCGAGCAGATGGTCGCCCCCGATTTGTTTTCCCGCGCCGCTGAGAGAATTGAGCTGATAAAAACTGAGCTGGCCGTTTTCAGGGCGCGCGAGCACGCACGATGCAGAAGGCACATTCGGGCAGGCGAAAGTGATGGCATCATCGTTTCGCGTCTCCATAACTTTCTCGGGTGAGCCGCCACCGGCGGGAAGGCGCATGAGCAGCTTGTTGGCAGGCGGAGGATTGTCGCCGTGGCGGATGGACCAGTAGAGAATCCACTTGCCATCGGGAGTAAGTTGGGCGCCCTGCTGATCGTCCGGACCTTGGAAGATGGGCTCGGCTGTTTCCGTGCCGAGTTGCTGGCGGAAAACCTGATATCTCCCGGTGCGGTCGGAGTGAAA
Source organism: Terriglobales bacterium (assembly GCA_049515835.1). GTDB lineage: Bacteria > Acidobacteriota > Terriglobia > Terriglobales > Acidobacteriaceae > JAJPHW01. The sequence goes on along the minus strand of JBEKTR010000091.1, from coordinate 6,240 downwards.
AAGGACGGCGTTGTTGCCCATCCATCCGTCGCCCGTATCGTAACTTCGGCTCAGCGTGAGGCGACTGGAGGAAGTCGAAGGCGCGCTATCTTTCACGTTGGCGATGTTGACATCCGCCCAAGAGCGCACCTTCACCACCACCATGCGTTTGCCGTCAGCGCTGGCATTCGGCCAAAGGGCGCCTTCGTCGTGCAAATCGGTCAGGCGCGTGAGGTTTCCGGAGACTTTGCCGGTTGAGGGATCGACCACCAAGGCATAAAGGTTGGTCAGCACACCTTCGCCAAAAAATATGAAAGTGAGGCGGCCGTCGGGTAGCCAGGCGAGGTTGGCCACAGGGGGGTTGTCATCCGCCAGCCGCGGGTCGGAGATGACCGGAACGGGCGTGCCACCATTAGGAGGGATGGTCGCGACACTGCCAATCTTCGCACTTGTTTGTGAAAAAGCGATGCGCTCGCCTCTCGGGGACCAGGCCAGCGCAACGTATTCGCGGTTGTCGTTATCGGCGTAGGATTGAATTTTATGAGCGTCTTCTCCGTTCGGCCCGGAGATCCAGATCTCATGGCCATCGCCGCCGATGTACGCGATCCGGTCGCCGCTCGGAGAAACCACCGGGGAACGCGCGTCCATCCAGAGTTTGCGGACGGTGCCGCCGAAGATGGAAGTCTGCCAGACGATGGAGCGCTCATTCGATGAGTAACTCGTCAGCAATAACCTCTGACCGTCAGGAAACCAACGGACTTCCCAGAGCAGATCGCTAGGAGCCGGGGAAAGATTGACGTCGTGTATTTCCCCGGTCTCGATGGTGATGAGATGAAGGCCGCGGGTATCGCCGAAGGCTAGGAGCTTGCCATCGGGTGAGATGGCGCTCTCGAAGGTACGGTTTTCCGGCGGGTTGTGGGTCAACTGCTGCTCGGTCATGGGGGGCGCGGGCGAGAATGGAAAAAAGTGACGCGAGCGGAGCAGCGGAATGGCCGCGACAAGCAAAAGCAAAGGGAGCAGGGCATAGATCAGCTTGGAGTAATTGCGTGACGGAGCGGGCAGACCTCGCGGAGTCGACACCGAAAGATGCTGCGATTCAGTATCGCGCTTGAAGCGTTGCAAATCGGCGCGTAATTCCGAGGCGTGCTGATAGCGCAGGGCGCGATCTTTCTCGAGCGCTTTGTGAATGATGCGTTCTAATTCCGGCGAAACTTGAATGCTTTCGGCCAGCGCGGGCGGGCGATTCAAGATGCCATCGAAAATCAGGCCGGTGGTATCACCACGAAAAGGCAGAAGGCCGGTCGCCATTTCGTAGAGAACGCCACCGAAAGAGAAAAGGTCGGTGCGTGCATCTACATCCTTGCCCCGCACCTGCTCCGGCGACATGTAGGCGATGGTGCCGACTGCTGCGCCGGGGCTAGTGAGGTGCGCTTCCATTTCGACGGCAATAGTTGCGGTCGCTTCGGTACTGCTCGACGGCGCAGTAGAAACTTTGGCGAGACCGAAGTCGAGAATTTTCGCTCTGCCGCCGCTGGTGACGAAGATATTGGCAGGCTTGATGTCCCGATGAACCACGCCGCGAGCGTGGGCGGCCTCGAGCGCGTCTGCAATCTCGATGGCGAGAGGCAAAAGGGTCTCAAGCGGCATGGGACGACCGGCGATGCGGTGCTTCAAAGTTGCGCCTTCAAGAAACTCCATGGCGATAAAGCGGCGGCCGTCCTGCTCGCCGATTTCGTAAATCGTGCAGATGTTGGGATGATTCAACGATGATGCAGCCCGCGCTTCGCGGCGAAAACGCTCGAGCGCTTGAGGGTCCTGTGCAACATCATCGGGAAGAAATTTGAGGGCGACAAACCGGCCGAGAGAAGCATCTTCGGCTTTATAGACGACGCCCATTCCACCGCCGCCGATCTTCTCGATGACGCGGTAATGCGAAATGGTCTGGCCGATAATGTTCTGCCCCAGCATTGGGCCGAATCTTACGCGGAGGGAACGTGCGGGTCAATGAGCGGGCATTGCGCGGTAGTAAATGACGGCCCGCGCCCGCGCCAGCGCGAAAGGCGCGATCCGGCACGCGTCTTCAACCTAGGGGAGGGTTGAGGTCCCCACGGCATTGATGGTGTTGAGCATGAAGGGCGAGCCGCCGCCATCTTCCTGAATGGAGCCGTTGGGGCCGTACACGGCGAAGCCGTTGCCTTGGGTAATGGTGACATAGCCGTAGCTGTCGGCGGTGATGGAAGTGACGCCCGCATCAAAAGCCCCGGCCTGCTGCGTGGTGTAGTTGCTCTTGGACACTTCAATAGCAGAATTGCTGAGATTGGTCCCGATGAATAAAAAGCTGGCATTCGCCGCCATGGAGGATACCGCGCCCGCGCCACCCGTCAACGGCAGGGCGATGGTCTTTTGCAGCGTGATGCTCACCTGATCGTAGGACGCGCTGATGGTGTCGGTTTTCTTATAAACGTAGAGAGCGACACTACTGCCGCTGCCCGCGCCGATATCCACGACGTAGATACCACGAGTGACCACGTTGCCATTGATGATGGGCTGGCTCTCGAGCAGCGAGCCGATAATTCCAAATGGCCCCAACTGTCCGCCACCATAGCAGCCTTCGGACTGCTGGGTCGAGCCGCAGACGGTGGCGTCTATGCTTGAGCCAAAAATTTGGTAAGTCGTGTACAAGGTCGAGTCAGGCGCGGTAGGAGCTTGCGCGTGGGCGGAGCGTGACAGGGATGCAGACAGAATGAGCAATGAAATTGTGAAGGCGAGATAGCGGCTAGGCTTGAACATGATCATCCTCTTTCTTTTGAACGTTTTTACCTGGGCAGCGTTTGCGTGGCCGAAAATCCCCGATGGACGGGCTATCCGGCGGGAGCGCACGAGTTCGCAACATTTTGTTCGCAACGGGCGCGATTGTCAATCTGCAAATGGTTGCGCACGGTACAATTTTTTATGGTCAGCGTGGAGACGGTAACTCCGAAGAGCATTTTTATTTTCAAAGAGGCCCGGTTGCGCGCGCTGCAAGATTCTCCGACAGCTTTCGGTGCGACTTATGCGCGGGAATCGCAACTCACCGATGCCGAATGGATGGAGCGTGCCCGGCAATCCGACGGAGTGAAGCGAGTGATGTATATGGCTGTGGAAGATGGCGTTGGGGATGAAAAAATGGTGTGCGGCATCGCAGGAGCGCTGATGGAAGAGGCTGCGTTTCAAGTAAACGAAGCGACGCGGGCGCAACTGATTTCCATGTGGACCGCGCCAGGGCACCGCAAGAAAGGCGTAGGGCGGATGCTCGTGGAAGAAGTAATCGCGTGGGCGAGATCGCGGGGCGTGAAAGTTCTGACGCTGATGGTGACGTCGGTGAATCCCACCGCGACGAAATTTTATGAGCAGTTGGGATTTGTGCGGACCGGACGGACGGAGCCATATCCGAATGATGCTGCGGTGATTGAATATGAAATGGCGCGGGCGATTGATTAATGCGCTTATTAAATAAGCGCCGCTTATTGGATCAGCGACGGCCTCAGCTCGAAGCTTCCACTATAGTTGACGGGTAGAGCACAGGACAGCGACGCCGTCGAAATGCATGGTACCCACCCTTTCGCAAAGATCGCGAAATGGTGGGGCAGCCTCTTCTGTAGTAATTCCTTTATAAAATAAGCGCGGCTTATTGAATCAGCGCGGGGATCTCCGGCTGGGCCACTTTGACGGGACGTTCGCGAATTTCTCGAATGGGCGAAGTGACGATCGGCGTGGAGTACAAGGGATGGAAAAACTCCAGATGCATGCCGCGGCCAACGTAGCGACGCCGGAGCATGGAGCCTCCCCAGGTGGAACCGGCGATGCAGACCAGAACGGGCTCGGGGCAAAACTCGGGATGGCCGGAGAGCAGGGCCAAATTTTCATCCAGCACAACGGCGGTGTAGCAATGATTTTGGGTCTGAATTTCGAGCACGGTCGCGGAGGGAAGATCTTCCAGGAAAACGCCGCCTTCCACATCCGACTGAATGATGTGGCGATTTACTTCGTCGCTGAGATTGGGGTGGGGCGCGAACAGTGACGTCGGCTGATCCAAGACAGGCTTACCTTTCGTAGCATTATACCCATCGTCAGTCAGTTAGATGCACTTTATTCCAAGAAGCTAGCTACCCGAAACTCAGGCCGGCGTCACCGGCGTTAGTTTAGGCCCCGAAAATGCGCGCAAGATTCCTCGCCCGCGAAGAAAAGCGCGTGTCTTGGGATGACAAGGGGTTGAAGGTATCAAGGGATTCAGCGCAATTTGTTATCATCGAGTTTCTTAAATCGTTCGGGAGGAAGCCATCATGGCAGAAGAAACGCAGGGAACAGGGGCGGGATACCGCCGCAATGAAGACATTGCACTGGATTTAATGAAATTTGTCGCCATGACCACCGGCTACGGACGGACCACGTCCACCGGCGTGGGATTTCAGGGGACCGGCTCGGCCACGAAGCCGGAAGACTACGCCGGCCACTTGCTGGAGCTGTACGGAAAGTGTTTGCAAGCGGTGGGGAAGAAGTAGGCGTACCGGTCCGTCGTAGTTACTTGACCCGCGCCGTTACTTCCCCTGCGCCGTGACCGGTTGTTGCGGCGGCGGTGTGGGCACATCTACACGAAATTCCAATTCAGCGACATCGCCTGCATAGGTCGCGTCTTTCGCGGGCTTGTAACGCACAATGGTGCGCATGCTCTCCAGATGGTGGCAAAGGTTGAAATGGTCCCGCCCGTACCAAATTGTGTCGGAATAGCCTGAGGCGAAGCCGCCATCGCTGTGAAAGTGCGAGGTTTGGCCGTCGTGATTCAGGACGAGGTCAAACTTGATGTTCTTGTCGTTATCGGCACAAGTGATGGAATCCACTGTGCCTGCCATCGTTTTGGTATCCTTTGGAATTTCGTCGGTGGGATTGTCGATCAGAGGCCTTTGTGATTGCGGAATGCTATCCCAAATCTCGACAGCCTCGTCGTGGTCGGGACCGGTCCAGCGCGTAGCCACGAAAGACGCGATTTGTGCCGCGTCTTGATTTTGACCCATCACGCGCAGAATATGGGCGACTAGAAGGTTGTAGCCGGCCCGGCTGGGTTCGAGAGCGGCGGCTTTTTTCGCCATGAGCAGCGCATTGCTCAGGTTGCCCAAGCGCAACTGGTGAAACGAGAGTTGCACGTAAGCCTCGGCGAACTGCGGGTTAATTTGCAGCACGCGCAAACATCCGGAGTAGATCGCATCCTCGTCGAAGGTCTTGCCCTGGGAAGCCTCGAGCATGGTTTTGTAGTAGAGCGACAAGTATCTTTTTGGATCAAGATCGAAAGCAGCGGAGAACTCTTTGGCGGCGTCTGCGTCTTTGCCATCGCCGAAATCGACAAAGCCCATATTTTCATGGGCGAGGGCGAGTTTCGGATCGTCTTTGAGTGCCTGCTCGGCGATAGGCCGCGCGTCCTGGTAGTCATGCATCCAGACGTGGTAGCCGGCGACTTCGGCTTCGCCTTCGGCGGCAGAAAGCGTTCGCACGGTAAATTGGTTGTCCTCCACACGAGGCAGATCTTTGAATACTGCGCTACTTAGCGTGGGGGATTGAAGATATTGATTAAGGCCATCGTAGAATCTCTTCGGATCCCCGAAGATTTCAGTGAACGCCTTCTCCTGATTCATTCCCTGGTCTAGGAGGGAGTAGAAATCGTCGAGCTTCCTGCCGCCTTCCATGTTTTTTCCAAACTCCATGTAGTGAATCATTCCCCACGCCTGCGCATAAAACATGAACCCGTTCACATTTTTCGCCCCTTTAGGCATTCTCATCATGACGTCAATGGGAATGAGAGGATTGCTCTTAAGCGTGCGCATGCGCGTGGTGGGAAAACCCAGTACAACTTCATCTCCCTGGAAGTGAGTGCTCCCGAAGAAGTCGGCGAAGCCCTCATCCATCCACATGGGTAGCCAGCGGGTATTCATGTGCAAAATGCTATGCACGTATTCGTGATAAATCGTATTGAAGCTGTTTTGCCATCCGCCAGTAAAGCTGTCTTCGGATTTGTCGCTGCGAAATACGGCGAATTGTTTTTCCCATCCTTCATGGTAAACGCCCAAAACGGCGGATGGGCTGCCGACACCAAAAATATGGTTCAACGATGATGCGCTTTGCCAGTCTTTTGGGGCGAACACCAAAAGAGGGGGCCCTGTATCGAGCTTGAAGCGCCTGATTTTGAGTTCAAAGACTTCGTGCATCTGCTCGAACTCGCGAGCCACATGG
>JBEKTR010000090.1:0-17274 GCA_049515835.1 Terriglobales bacterium | reverse complement strand
CCTTGATCCCTATATAAGATACGATTTAGTAAACCAAAGGCAGAGCTCCATCTATATGGGCCTCATCGAATGAGGCCGACGGTAGTTTTGTTTTGGAAAAGCAGATTCCTACGCACGTTCTTGCTGCTTCGCAGCTACGAACGGCTCGGAATGACAAGCGGTAAGGGTTTGATAGTAAATTTGCATCACCCAGGGCACGTTGAGATTTCAACTCCCAGCAACACGAAAGTGAGAACATGCACAAACCAGTGAAGTATGTGGAGAAAGCTGTAACCGTCGCCGCCAAAGGCGCATGGGTCGTATTCGACCGTTTTAACCGGATCAACCAGAATCCTTCTCCCACACCCAAGTGGTCTGACAAGCCTCTGCTCAAGTCCTACGAGAAGTCGAAGCCGCCACTCGGCTGGCCGCGCTCGACCGATTCGCTCTGCCCCAAGTGCGTGCCTGAAATCCGCCAGCAGATTCTCGACGGCAAGCTGCCTTACGAAGTGCTCATGAACGAAAAGGTTGGCGAAATCAAAGCCACCATCGTGGAGCGCGACGGCAAAATTTTGATGGTGAAAGACTGCCCCACGCACGGCCACTTTGAAGACGTGATGTCGATTGACACCGTTTTCTCGCAGCACCTCGAAGACGTCTTCCCCGGCCGCGACATCAAGGCCCACGCGGACGAGAAGCTGCATCACCACGGGTCGTCCACTGTGAAATACGGGCGCGGCTCGGTGCTGACCATCGACCTCACCAACCGCTGCAACATGATGTGCGATCCCTGCTTCATGGACGCGAACCAGGTCGGCTTCGTCCACGAACTGACGTGGGAAGAAATCAAGACCATGCTCGATAACGCCATCACCATCAAGCCGCGCCGCCAGATGTCGGTGCAGTTCTCCGGTGGCGAACCGACGCTGTCGCCGTACTTCCTGGATGCCGTTCGCTACGCCCGCAAAGTCGGATACAACTCCGTGCAGGCCGCGACCAACGGAATCGAATTTGCCAAGAGCTTTGAGTTCGCGCAGCAAGCCGCCGAAGCCGGCATGCGTTATGCCTACTTGCAGTTCGACGGAATCGGCAACGCTGCCAACGCGCACCGCGCCGTCGGCAACTTATTCGATGTGAAGTTGAAAGCTATCGACAATCTGCATCGCGCAGGAGTCGAAATCGTTCCCGTCGTGACCATCGTCAACGGCATCAACAACGAACAAGTCGGCGGCATCATCAAGTTCGCGCTCGACAATCCGAAGAAGATCGGCTTCCTGTCCTTCCAGCCGGTCAGCTTTACGGGACGCGACGAAGCCGTCACCGACGACCGCCGTCAGGCGCAGCGCTACACGCTGTCGCACTTGGCGCACGACGTAAAAAATCAAACGGGACTCGGCGAGCCCTCCCGCGACTGGTTCCCCATTTCGTTCATGTCCACCTTCTCCGACTGGGCCGACCTCATGCACGTCAACGACCTCAAGAACGACTGGGGCCAACTCTCCTGCGGCTGTCATCCGAATTGCGGGACGGGGATGGCGGTCATGATTGACAAAGAAACGAAGGAAGCCGTTCCAGTGACGGCGTTCCTGAAGGGCGACCAGCTCGCGAAAGACATTTCGCGAGTGAACGATGCGGCGCGTGGCAAGTTTCTGACTGTGTTTGGCATGGCGCTGTGCCTGATGAAGAACTACGATCCGTTTAAGTCGCCGACACACTTCAAGCTGATGGACCTCCTAAAAAAGTTCGATAAGAACTTCAACGCGACGGGCAAGAACTACGGCAAGGTCGGTCCAGACCGCACGATTGACGACGTCATGAAGCGCCGCAACGATCGCTGGAACTTCCTGTTCATCGCAGGCATGTGGTTCCAGGACCTGTTCAACTACGACTTCCGGCGCACCGAGCAGTGCATTATTCCTTACGCCACGCAGGAAGGCGAAATCAGCTTCTGCGCCTACAACACGGGCGTGGGCTGGCGCAACATTATCGAGAAGATGCACATGACGGCCACGCTCACCAAGTGGTACGAAGAGCATGGACGGCATGAAATTTTCGCCGGCGGCAAGAACGTCAAGATGGAATCCGTCGAGCACTCACTGGTGTTGAAAGACGAAATCGTCACCAAAGACATTCAGCATGATCTCGACAGGCTGGGCATCGCCAAGACTGCGCGCGAAGAAAAGACGCGGGCGCGGGATGCGAAGATGAAAGACGACGGACTGCACAACGCCAAGATGGCGGCGCTGTATCGCGAAGTCGTCCTGAAAGAAAAACCAGCCGTGGCCGAAGGCGGATTCATTCCGCTGGGGTCGTTAACTTCAACGGCGGGTAATGCGAATGGCGGCATCGCTCCGGCTCCGAAACCGGCAGTGAAGGAAGAAGAAGCCGAGACGGTAGCTGGAGATTAGTGTAGCGGCGGGTGTCCTCGCCTGCCGGAGTTTCAATGCTTCAAAATGAAGGCCGCCGAAAGGCGGCCCTCATTCTTTGGGGAACTGATTTTTCATGTGTTGGACAACAGACCACTCGAGGCCAAAGAACCTCTTAAAAGCCACCCCGGTTTTGTACCGAAGCTCGTCCCCCGAACTCACGGAAATCTACAAACGGCTTTTGGACCCTCCAGATTACAAGCAAATCGAAGCTGCGGGGGCGAGCCTGCATCGTCGTGATGTGGCTTTTCGTGTTCAAAGATCACTTCTTCAACAGACTGCAAGGCGTTTGCGACGGTAGCAACGTTGGTACATTTCCCAATCTCGGCGTCAACCAATGCGTCATCGAAAGGACGTTGACGCGTTAAAAGGTGCTGCGCTTCGATTTCATCAGACGATAGCTTCCTGGAATCGTCAAAATCGTCACGCAACAGGAAGGCAACCTGCGCCGGCCACGAGGTTCCATCCTGAAAGAGGACGCCTGTGATCCCAATCTGAACCTGCAAATATCCGGCCTTTGCCCGCTTCGCATTGTCAACGAATCTTCTGGGAAAATCAGGGTAGCCGGGGCGACCATTCCCATGGATGCCGGCTTTGGCTGCGATGCCCTCTGCGTGAGGGGGAACGCTTACTTTAAAACCCCCTGTGTGAGCGTCCACTACAGATTGATATGGCTCGGCCGATGGAGCTGTGCTACAGCTAGGCGGAACAATCTCCATAAAACCGATGGTGACAGCGACGACTGCTTTGTCAGATGTATTTGACAGCACGAATTCGAGATCGCTGTCAGTATGGTCGAAGCGCGTAATCTGAACCGGCGAGTCTTTTTGTATTGGAGCGTATAGGGAAAAGTGAATGATGGGGCCGGAGTTGGATTGTCCAAAAGCCACAAATACCAACAGCGGTGCTAAGAGCAGTGCGAACATGTCAATTCCACGCATAAGGCGGCGCCCCTCTTCCGGCTGTTTCGACTCGCTCCGAAATATCAAATACTACGGAGTAACAACGCAAGCGTAGTTGAAATAAAAGGTAACTCCGGGCTGCGGCTCATCGGGCGATACTGGATCTTCCTGGCCTACGGGATATGTGTCGCACAAATCGCAGTCGGAAAATGTAGGGCCCGGGTAGTAATCGAAGTCCCAATAAAAAGGCTGGGAATTTTGCCCTTGTTCGACGGTTTTGTTTGATGCGACATTCGCCGCTGCCATCCCAGTTGCGAATCCTTCGGTGTAGAACGTCTGGAGATCACCATCGCAATCCCCATATTGGACGCACTAGCCCCAAGCTGTGTCCCCATATTTCCTCGGAGGATGCGATGGCCAGAGCGCTCGTCGGTATGAAATTCCTGGTGCGGCATCTGAGGTGTTGGGCTCAACGGCGTTTGAGAGCCGCGCTCCCGCAGCTGTCTGGAAAGCTCCTCAACACCCGGTCTCCCAGGGCGGAGGGTCGGAGACCCCTCCCTCGCAATCCGAGCTTCCAGATCCGTTATAGAACTGCGTATAAGGACTGTACGCCATGCTTACTCTTCCGGTAACGAGCACCTCGCCAACCTCTATGGGTATTTCGCACCCTCCCTCATCCTCATATGACAGGAAAGATGACAGCGACGCGTCCAGTTCGGAGATGACCTCATTAGTGCATGACTTCTTCGTCGTGAGGAGGAACGATTGATAAAGTTCAGTCGAGTTGTAACAAGTTGCCGATATCGTCACCTCGCCAACTGGCGAAAACGTCGGTCCAGAATTATCCTGGCACGTAGGATAACCGGGCGTACAATTCCAGCTTTCGATCGCATATGGATTTTGCGACGATGCTTGCGCGGCCAATATAATCACTGTGAAAGCCAGCAGAAGGTAATTTCGGGTTAGTTTTATTGTTGCCATATAGGTCCACTCTCTTTTCGGAAAAATAACGGAGGAGTCGGGATTTCTTTTAGCGCTTCAAGGTCGCGCTCTGGATGTCGCGCATGAAGCAAGGAGTTGGCGAAGCCCAGCTCAAATCTCGCGACATGATCACCCTTCATGACGGGGGATGCGACTAGGCTGCGCAACGCCTGAGCCGGATCGTTGCCCTTGGCCTGCGCCTCCTCGACTCGTTTTACGATTGCGCGAGCGGCGTCCGAGCGATCCCTGATGGCGTCAACTAAGCCGAGATGGTCTGGCCCAATCACCTCGCCGTCTTGGAAAATTATAGAGTCAACCTCGATTCGGATCTTGGAGGCTGTGGTGAACCTGGCCACGGTTTGATCATTGGGGAGGGGGGCGATGATGCCGCCGTCTGGGTGCTGGAGAACCGCCTCCGACACGAAGGTCTGGGGCCCAGCCAACAGACGCCCGTGGGGCAGAGCCAGGGGACGGCCACTGGCCACGAGGAAACTGTGAGTGCGGTTTGAGTACACGCTTTCCACCCCAGCGGCATCGGTCAGCGTCCACTGGATGCTTATGCCGATGATCGCTTTGTCCGTCGCGTTTGACACCACTACGGATGCCGCCGCGAGGCCGGCGGTTCTCGAGTCGAAAACTTCCTTGAAAGCTGGAAACACAGCGGCGTCGAATGGCAACAATGTAACCTGGGGGGACGGGCTGGCGTCGATGGTTGTCTTTTTCACGGATTGGGCTCCCGCCATTATGGCCGCTACCAGCATTGAAGCGGCGAGTTTATTTAGCTTGACGTTGGGCATATTCTCCTCGCGATCGTCCGTTGTGAATCCCGTGCCGAGCTCCAGCCACCCTGCTCACCTACTTGCTCTCAGTGCCAATTGCCGTGAGAAACACATCGTAGTCCCACCGGCCATCTCTTGACTCGCCATCGTTCGGGTCAGGGTTGATGGCGGACTTGTAGCGGAATTGATTGCCGAATTCGTCAGTGCGCGGCGAATCTACGTATTTAAGCGCCAGTGAATACACATCCAGTTCCGGCAGGGAGTGCAGTTCTTCCGGCTGCGAGATTCCGTCGTGGTTCTCGTCGATCCATAGAAGCAGGTGGGCGAAGACGGCGTCCCGCTGGTCAATTATGCCGTCGCCGTTGCCACCATTTTCCGGCTTGTCGAAGACGGCCAACGCAAGGAAGCCGTTGGGGTCATTAGAGGGTGGCTGCACAGTAAAGTTGCCGAACAATTCCTTACCATTGTCGATCTTGCCGTTGTGATTGCGGTCGAGGGCGAGGAAGGCATTTCTCGAGGCTCGCGCCGTCCAAGCGATGTGTACAGGATGACCGTCTCCCCGAATGTCAAACACTACCCCTGCCTTGGCGGAAGTCAGGTGAAAGCCTTCGTGCGCGGTATCAACAATGATTGGCGAGCCAGTCCAGACGCACTCGCAGCCGTTCCAGGTATATCCAGTGGGCAATAGACCGAGCCGGTTTGGGCAAAAGCCTTTTCCGGGGCGATACAAACAAGAAGCGCCAGGGCGCAGCCAAATACCACCAATATTGTAAGGGGGGTGGAAAAGGGAATTGTGCGGGCAAATCGTGGAACTCTCACTGCGTGACCTCTAGCGGCGGAACAATGAATGTTGCAGGGGCCCAAAATCTACGACGCGGTGACTTTAGTGGCTGTACGGCTTTGTGTCAAGCAAAAAACTGTGGAGCGCGGCGTCGGTTCCACCCGATCTTTCCTGAAAGCTAATCCCGCAGCCGGTGCGCAAGCCAGGCGTAAGGCCATTCTTGCACGCGCTCCTTGTAAAGTGAGCCCCACGGAATTCGTTGACGAACGTCACGGCGGCATAGAACCGAAATCGTCCTCAACCCTCGTGTCAGCGATCGTGGTACCCGCAGTTTTAATGAGTTTTAGGCAGTGCTAAAGGCCAGTTACGAAATCAACAGCCGCGGACCCTTCGACTGCGCTCAGGGCAGGCTCCATGTCCGCGCCACACGAAAAAGTGCACAGGTCCTTCGCTGCGCTCTGAGTTCCCTCGCGCTGCTCGGGATTTCGGCGCGGGGCTCGGACGCCCCGCAAACGCCTCAACTTCGCTGAGCTCAGGATGACAAGTTTGGAGAATGTCGAGTCAACAGCAGATTCCTACGCCTGTTCTCGCCGCTTCGCGCCTGCGAACAACTCGGAATGACAAGGTGGTGAGCCGTACGGAGGTTGCCGACAGCAACGGTAATCCTTTGTTTTCTGTGGTTTACGTGTCATGACAATGTCGTCGGACACCTCTGTCATGACGATGTGTTCCGAAAGGAACATTTTCTCTAAGGCTGGATGAGTGATCCCACTTCTCGCAAAGGCTGCGAGAAATGGGGCACCCAGCCGAGTACAATTTCCGGGTGAGCAACTTGTTGTCCATGACGGTGCGGGTTCTGAGCATGATTGCGCGGGCGGTTGTTGAGGGCAGCGTGTCCGCGGTGATGTTTCACGGGTGGTGGATTCTGGGAATTGTGGCGGCTGTGGCGATTGTGGGCGTCGTAATTTTTCGACGGTAGGGTTCGCGCGGAACGCCCACACACATATCAGCCGGCAATTTCTTTACCGCCGAGCACGCTGAGAAATGGATAGGTCCCTCGTTGGAAGCCGTTCGCAAGCGAACGGCTTCACTGCCTCAGGATGACAAATGGGAGGAGAAAGTTGCGGAATCCCACTTCTCGCAAAGACGGCGAGAAATGGGGCACCCCGATACTACACATCAAAACCAAAGGCCGCGGACAGGTGTGTCCGCGCCACACAAACCAGTGAAACGAGAGTGCCCACCCTTTCGCAAAAACGCGAAATGGTGGGGCAGCCTCAGATGGTTTTGGGTGGTATTTGAAGATCTCCCATCTTCGTTATTTGAAAAATTCAATCATGGGGACGGCGCTATCGGCCCACCCCAAGTTGGTGGTGGGCAGTCCGAGGCCTTGGGCCATGGTGTGCAGGATATTTCCTTCGTCATAGCCCTTGTTGTAGGCCTGAGGGTCTCCCTTGGTTTGCTTGTGTTTGAGAAGGCTGTAGTTGCTGACGAGAACGGCTTCGACTTGTCCGCCGCAGCCAAGTCCCTCGGTCGTGGTATCGCAATCGGGATTGCCATCATCATTGTTTTCATCGAATACAACGATGAGTACGCTGTCGCCGCCCGCTTTGAAATAGGAACTCTCCAACAGAGGAGTGATTTCGGCCTTTAGCCAATCATCAAACGCTGTGACGCTACTGTCGTGTGCATCGTCGTAGCCGTTTGGCGATAGATAAGAGAAATTGGGCAGGGCGTTATTCTTAAGATCGGTAGCAAACTGGCTGAAGCACACATAGTTGCTTGTCTCTGTGTTTACATCCGTCATGTATTCGAGGGGGTCGTGGCGAACATAGTAGTTGCCGGCATGGTATCCGCTGCAGCCGGGGATGTTGGGGTCGCTTTCTACATAATCCTTCCAGGTCTTGCCGGCCTGCTGCACTTCGTAGGCGATGTTGTTGTTGCTGACCGGAAAGGTCTGGGGCGTTTCGCTGTCATTGTCAGTGAGAAGGTACCCGGTGGTTAGGTTGAAGTAGTTGCCGATCGAAGGGTGACTGGAGGAGTAGTAGTTGGTTGCCAGTCCATAACCGTTCGCGAGCGAAGTCAGAAAGGGCATGTTTGTCGCGTTGTAGGTGGTGGTGTAATCGGAATTTTCACCCACGACGAGGAATACGTGTTTCAGCGGCGCGGTGGCTGGTTGCGTCTGCCGTGCCTCTTGCGCCGAAGCCCATTGAAGAGCCATAAATGTGCATAGCACAAGCGCTGCCCGCGATCCGACGGTTTTGTTGAGGGTGGTGCTGAATGTTGTCGTGCTCATGAGCAATGTCCTGGGAGCTGGATTTTATAACTGCGCTAATTGTACAGCTATGTGCAAACACGGCTGAGCCTTGCTCCGCGAGACAACCGGGGGCGGATGTCCCCACTTAAGGTGTGGAACTTTAAGACTATTCAATGGCGCACAGGAATGTCCGCCCTGCACAGAAAATCCCCAAGTTTGCGCCAAAAGCGGGCTCGAACCTAGGGGCACCTACACTACTTGCGTCCTCGGTAACCCACCTTTACAGAGAACGTAAAGGTAGGCCACCGTGGAATGGCTGCTAGATTACTTACAGTTATTCAACTTGCCGGAAGCTATGCGAGTGCTCCAGTCGAATTGCTGTGTCGTTGTGTAGTACTCGGTGGTGTACCAGAAGGTGCAGCCGTCCTGGTCAATGCGCATCGAGCTGTAATCGCCCCAACGGTTCGCGGTCCCGGGCTGCGAGCCAGCACCGGCAACGATCAAGCCTTCGCCCTTCAAGGTGCCGAGAGGGGTGGACGGAGTGCGTCCAGCAACGGCAATGGAGGGATAAGTTGGGGTGCCACCGGCGCAAGTGTCGCCGCAAGATTTGCTGTAACCCAGGACGATGTCGCCGGCCTTGTCGCGGGCCAACGAACCCATCCAGCGCCAGACTCCATCAGGAGCGAATGTGCCCTGCTGGAAGACTGATAATGAAGTGGGCTGGACGACGCTCTGGGGAGCCGTGATTTCCATCCACCGGACGCCGATCTGGCCACCGGTTGCGGTCACGTCCATGTTGACGAACCAATGCTGTTTGGGAGAACTTCCGCCGGCATCGTTCCAGTAGGCAAAGCGATACATTAAGCGGTCGCCAAGAGAGTCCACTAGATCGGGAATGCCTTTCTGGGGAACGCAATCGCCGCCATAATTTCCGTTGCAGGCGGGGGTGAAAGTGGCGATGGTGAGGAGTTGAGAGTTGTTGTCGCCGGTAAATGTGGCGCCTTTCGACCAATTACTCTCGTCAATAATGTGGGCCGAGTATAGGGACAGGTGAGAATTGTCCACGTCGCCCAAGCTGCCAATGGCAAACTCATCCTGGCCAGCCGGAGGTGGGGTCGCGGAGTCGCGATCACCGGGCAACAAACTATCTTCAGGAGCGGTGGATGTGCTGGGGTATTGATGGCAAATCTGCTCCGCGGTTTTGTCTCCCGCCAAGAGTTTTGTGCTGTTGTAGGCGCAAAGGACAGGCCCCACGAAGCCGCTGCCGCCCGGTCCAAAGTTGTTCCAGGTCTCAAAGTAGCCAGTGGGCCAAATACCCCACTTCGGATAGTCCGGGAAACCGGCATTCAGAACTGGAAACTCGTAAAGATAATAGGTACCGGTTGCGTCAGCCGAAGTTGAAACAGCCAAGCAAACGCCGTAACTGCCGGCGAATATGTTTTGGGCCAATACCCAGCGATGCGCCACCGCGTCAAACTGGGCGATGATGTCGCCATCATTATTGCTGGAGCAGACTCCACCAAGATTGCTCCAGAGTGCATTGCCTTCAATAGCGGGGCCGCAGGTGTAAGGCGAGGTCTTGGAGCAGATTGTGTAGGAGACGTTGACCCATTGCAAAATCTGGGTGTCGCCCACTGCCATGTTGGTATCTGGAGGAGCGTCAGGAACAGAGTAACCAGGGAAACCGTTGCCAACGCCCATGATATTGGCTCCCAGAGTGTAGGGCGTTCCGGGCTCAACCGAGAACTGTTCTACGGTATCAAAAACCCGTCCGACATGAGGTTTGGGAATGCGCCGAACCGGATCGATTTCCTCAGCTTCCTTGCGCGGAGTGTGCGGCAGCTTGGCCAAATCGCGCAGCGGAACGGAAATCGCAAAAGCCTTCGCGTGGCGGATGGTTGTGTTTTCGTCCTGCGCACGGAGTGGCAGGCTGGATAGGAACAGAATGCCTATAGCAATTACGAACGAACAAACCACTTCTCTGCAGTTTCTGGTCATATTCTAGAATCCCCTTCTTGCTATTTGGTAGCCGTCGCACTGGCCGCCCAATCTCCGGTTTGGAGAACAGCAAAACCCAAGCCCAGCAAGGCAGCCGGAGAAGTTGAACATAAGTAGGCGGGAAACACAATCCTTACTTTTTTAGTTTGATTTTGCCAGGTGAGGACGGATTTCAACAGGCCCGGGGACGGGCTCCGACCTCACAGAAACTCACTTCATGCAAAGGAGGTGAGAAGTGGGGCACCGTGCGGAAATTCATGCAAATTAGCCCGGAAGCGCATGCGATGGGATGATTTATGTGCTAGACTGGCGACGTTTTTGCAAGCCCAGATTCCCAATTTCCCCCGATACGACAGAACGTTCACTCTTAGGGAGGTTTTATGAGACTGTCAGACTTGGGCCCCATTCCTTCGAAGGCATTCCGATTGGTTCTCTTGCTGCTTGTTGCTGCCGGATTTTCTGTGGCTGCGCACAGCCAAAAGCTCACCACAATTCACGCCTTCACCAGCACGCCCGACGGGGCAAACCCCTTTCAGTCGAACCTGCTTAACGTGAATGGCACGCTCTACGGGACCACCGGCTACGGGGGCACCTACAACTTCGGAACCATTTTCAAGATCGAGGGCACCGGCAAGGAAACGGTGCTTTACAGCTTTACCGGAGGCACCGACGGCGCACTGCCCAGCGCCGGATTGGTTCGAGACAAAAGCGGCAACCTGTACGGCACTACGTTCAACGGCGGCGACGACAGCTGCGTAATTGTAAGTGGGGTTGGGTGCGGAGTAGTTTACAAATTTGGGGTGGGCGGGTTGACCGTGCTTTACACCTTCACTGGCGGCACGGACGGGGCGTGGCCACAGGGCGTCATCCTTGATAGTGCAGGGAATGTTTATGGCCCTGCGTTCTTTGGCGGCTCTACGCAAACGTGTCCTTTCGGTAGTATCGGCTGCGGAGTGATCTTCAAAGTGACGCCCCAAGGCAATGAAACCGTGCTTTACAGCTTTCAAGGCGGGACGGACGGAGGAGAGCCGAACGGATTTATCACGATGGACGCGGCAGAAAATATCTACGGAGCTACCGTCATCGGAGGCAACTTGGAAGATTGTTCCGGACCGGGTTGCGGGGTTGTGTTTAAACTCGACAAAACCGGGAAAGAAACACCTCTTTACACCTTTGCCGGAGGAACGGACGGGGCTGGACCCAGCGGCGGCTTTCTGTTCGATGCCCAGGGCAATCTCTATGGAACCGCATATGCTGGCGGCGACCTTAGTTGCAGCAATCAGAGCAGCGTCGGTTGCGGTGTGGTGTACAAGATCACGCCGGCAGGGAGGGAGTTCGTGATTCATACCTTTAAGGGGCCGGATGGAGCAAACCCCAGCCTGGGTTTTGTCGCGGACACCAAAGGCAACGGATACAGCACGACCATTTATGGAGGGGCGGATAATTTCGGCACAGCCTTTGAAGTGACAAACCGAGGTCAGGAAATGGTCCTACATAGCTTCACCGGAGGCAGCGACGGAGCCTACCCGCAGTCCGGCTTGATCTTGGACGCCAGCGGAAATTTGTACAGCAATACGGTCGAAGGCGGTGATCTTTCCTGCGGCGCTGGTCTGGGCTGCGGTACGGTGTTCAAGCTGGCGCCCTAGATACCGAAGATACCGAGGACAACCTGCATCCGGCTTTCGATAGCGCTCCAGCGAAGTGAGCTATGTGCTCGCGCGCGGGTCGCGCGAGCGGTGACCATCGTTATGGTAAACATTTGGCCGGAAAGAACGCCTGCCATTAGACGTGCCCGGCACTTGGACCACACGGCGCCGAGGCAGCGGCCACAAGGGGGCGCCCCTTGGGAATGCCCTGCTGCAAGCGGCGTTCGCAGGTTGCCCAATGTTCAGATGAGCACTCCGTCTTTTTGCAGTCGAACGCGCACGCGGCGCAATCTTCGGGAACTTGCTGCGCAATCTGGTTCTCAAACCATCTCCAAAAGCGATTGGTAGACATCGTGACCTCCCAAGTGTTGCAATTGAATTATTGGCCCACAGACTCTTTCTTGATGTGACGACGGTTACGTCCGAGGGTGATCCAGTTCACGTATGGGCGCGCAGCGACGGCGGGCGGGGCGTGTAATAGAGCGGCTGCGAAAAGTCGCACGGTTATAATTGATGAGTTTTTGCATACAGGAGAAATCTGTTGGGGCAACGGGGACGGCCGGCAGCTTCAGTTGTTTCTGGGAAGACTTCGAAACTGCATGAAGCCGAAGTAAGCGAGCGCCGTTCGAGGGCTCTGGAAGCCGCGCCAGATGGCGGTTTTAGACGGAACATCTTTGGTTGGCTGGGGATTTTTCTTGCCAATCTTTTCATGGTTTATGGCGTATCTGGTTTGAGTTAGGAGCGACGCAGCAGTATTATCCGCTGCTGCACACGGCCTTCTGGATTGAACATCGGCTGTGGGGCGATGCCGTCGTTGGTTATCACCTCGCCAATCTTTTTGAGCATTGCCTCTCTGCCTGTCTCGTCGTTCTGTTTGCCCGGCTGCTGAAATTGCGCGGAGCCTGGTTGGCCGGATTCATTTTCGCTCTGCACCCGGTGTGCGTTGAGGCAGTGGCCTGGATGTCGGAACAGAAGAGCACGCTCTCGGGCGTGTTTTATCTGGCCGCCGCTTTGACGTATTTGCATTTTGATCGCAGCCGGAAGCGGTCACTCTATCTTGTCGCGTTGGGATTGTTTGTGCTGGCGCTGCTGAGCAAGTCGGTGACGGCGACGCTACCGGCGGCGCTGCTGGTGGTGTTCTGGTGGGAGCGGGGCAAAATCAATTGGAAGCGGGACGCACTGCCGCTGGCGCCGTGGTTTGTGATTGGGGCGAGTGCGGGTCTGTTCACGGCGTGGGTGGAGCGGAACTATATCGGGGCGCAGGGCGCGGGTTATGAGTTGACGCTGGGGCAGCACATTCTGCTTGCCGGGCGGATTGCTTGCTTCTATGCGGGAAAGATTCTGTGGCCGGCGGATTTCATGTTTTCGTATCCGCGGTGGGATGTGGATCCGCATGTGTGGTGGCAGTGGATTTATCCCGTGGTCGTCATCGTTGTCGCGGTGGGGCTGATTGTGGTTGCGCGCAAGTTACGCGGCCCACTGGCGAGCTTTCTCTACTTCCTCGGAACATTGTTCCCCGTACTCGGCTTCATGCATGTATTTCCGTTCCGGTACTCATACGTGGCCGATCACTTCCAATATCTCGCTACGTTGGGAATTATCGTTCCCGGTGCTTGGCTCCTAGCTTCAATCGCGGCGCGATTCGTCCCGAGCTCGATTGCAAGAACAGTTGCAGGGGTCGGGCTGGTTGGTGTTCTCGGATGGCTGACTTGGCAACAAAGCGGCCTTTACACCGACGCCGAAACACTCTACCGGGCGACGTTACAACGCAATCCGGGCAGTTGGATGACGCACAACAATCTCGGCATCGTCTATGCCGAGCAGAACCGCCTGCCCGAGGCAATCGCCGAGTTCGACGCCTCGCTGCGTATCAAGCCGGACCACGCCAAAGCTCACATGAATCTGGGCAACGTGTTGCGTCAAATGCCAGGCCGCATGCCCGACGCCATTATTGAGTATCAAACCGCATTGCAACTCCAATCCGATCTCGTCTCCGTCCACAAAAACCTGGCCATTGCTCTGGCGCAGAATCCGGCACGCCTGCCGGAGGCGGTCGCGGAATTTCAAGCGGCTTTGCGGCTCGATCCGAACGATGCCCAGACCCACGCGCTTCTTGCCATTTCACTCGCTCAATCGGGCCGGATGCCGGATGCGCTCGATGAATATCGCGCCGCCTTACGCCTCCAGCCTGATGATGCCGATACGCGCTTAAATTATGCCGACACCCTCTCGCAACTTCCCGGCCAGCGCGACGAAGCCGTCACGCAGTACCATAGGTTACTCAGCGAATCGGCAAACTCTCCGGCGGGGCGGACAGCCAAAGCGCACTTGCAAGCGATTGAAGGCTCAAATCCGCCGCCCAGCTCGCCCAAGGGTAGGTAACACCCCAAAATTACTCACTAGTGCATGTCCACCGGACAATGCCCACACAGAAGTGCAATGATGCCCTTCTGTTCGTAGGTAAATTGCGCTCTTCGTCCTAAACTTTTTTCACGCTAAAACATTTTCGGCTCCCCCTTGCTGCCCGATCTGTATGGGGGACCCACCCCCGAAGGAGTTCAATCGAGCAGCGATGAAAACGCCAAAACTTCACCACTTCCTCACCCTGTGTCTCTTAATTGCAGCCTGCGCCGGTTTGGCCGTGCCCCTGTTTGCGGCCTCTTCCCATGCGCCGGTAACCATCATTGCGGTCAATCCGCCCCGCAGCAAGTATTCGCCGGGCTGGACGCAGTGGGTCAACGACATTGAGCCCCACGTAGATGGCGTGTCGATTATGTGCCCCTGGAACCAGATGGAAACCGCGCAGGGGGTTTACAATTTCAGCGCCTGCGACAACAACTTTAAGAATTTTCCGACGAACCTGAAATTTGTTATTGTCCTTGAACCCATTGCCTTCAAGTCCAACACGTACACGCCTTCGTACGTTTATTCGTATAACTGGGCGAAGTCTCTGGGAACCACGCAACTCGACTACGCCGCTTGCCCGACCCATCCCGGCAATGGCAGCACCCCGTTGAACAGTTATGGACATACGGGCGACACTTCAGCCTTCCCCGCCGTTTGGGAGAAACCGATTCAGACGGCATGGCACAATTTTCTGGCTGCGGCAGCTGCTCACTACAATTCCGTTTCCTTCAAGAACCAGATTCTTTACATCCGCGCGGGATACTCCGAAGGCGGCCAGGCTTCCGATCCCTGCCAGGACGTTTTCGTGAACATGACCGGCTCCATCACCAATCTCCAAGTGGATTGGGTCGGCGGCAACCAGGCACAGTCAAATTTCATTGCTTCGCAAGACCCGCAGGTGCCGTTTGAAATGTCGATCTCTTGCTCCCAGGGCGCGGTGTGGAACTGTAGCAACTGGGCCGACGCCGAAGCGGCGACCGATGTCGCTAATCGGATTGGCATCGGCTGTCAAGGCGCCCAATACAGCGATCTGCAAAGTCAACAGGATGGTATTCCTGCGGCCTGCGATTGGGTCGCCTTGTTCGCCAAGTACAGCAATGCTCCGGTCGCTCGCCAGCTGCAATCCTGGTCGCAGACCAGCGTCCTGGGGAAACTTCCGACAGGATCGTTATCGGAACTCCTGCCGTTCGAGGCCGAGAGCTACGCGTCCACTGTGGAAATCTACATTCAGGATCTGGCATGCGCTTATGAGCCGGGCTATTCCGATTCCACCGGATGTGCTTCCGGCTACGCGGCATATGTCCCTTATCAGCAGGCCATCGCCGGGGCAGAAAAGTAAAAACCTAACAGTAAGTTCGGAACCATAAGAACCGAATGATGTATGGAAGTCGATTCGCTCCTCCTGGCCCGTCCGGCTTATGTCTGGACGGGCTTTTTTCTTCTTTACGATTTTTCAACGAAGTTATTTAGTGGAAGAACTTTTGTGCCGAAGACAAAAAATCCCGCGCCGGACCGCCAGCATCAAACGCCCAACGGAGGCAAACATGGCAACCCACGAATCGGCAGCGCGGAAACTTGCTCAAAGTGCGGGGGAATTTCTTATCGGCGGCGCTCGGCCTGAAAATGCTCTGCGTGTGACGCGTCTAGGTTACGGCGCCATGCGGATTACGGGCGATGGCGTATGGGGCCCGCCGAAAGATCGCGCTGAAGCAGTGCGGGTGTTGCAGCGCACAGTCGAGTTGGGCATCAACTTCATTGACACTGCCGATTCTTACGGTCCGGGCGTGAGCGAAGAAATCATCGCCGAGGCGCTCTATCCCTATCCCAAGAGTCTGGTTATTGCCACGAAGGGCGGTTTCGACCGTTCCGGCCCAAATCAATGGAAGGAAAATGGCAACCCTGCGCACTTGCGCTCCGCGTGCGAAGGCAGCCTCCGCCGTTTGCGCCTCGAACAGATTGATTTGTATCAGTTACATCGCATCGATTCCAAAGTGCCCGCGGAAGATCAACTTGGCGCTTTGAAAGACCTGCAAGCGCAGGGGAAGATCAAACACATCGGACTTTCCGAAGTCAGCGTGAAGCAAATTCAACACGCGCGCAAAATTGTGGATGTCGTCAGCGTGCAGAACCGTTACAGCATCGCCGATCGCGGCTCAGAAGGTGTTCTCGAATACTGCGAAAAAGAAAAACTTGGTTTCATTCCCTGGTTTCCACTCGCAGCCGGAAAAGTGAGCGCCAAAGCCGGGGAAACTCCCATCACCCGTCTCGCAGCTCGTCTGAAAGCAACGCCGTCGCAAATTGCCCTGGCTTGGCTACTGGCAAAGTCGCCGGTCATGCTCCCGATTCCCGGAACTTCGAAGGTCGCGCACCTCGAAGAGAACGTCGCAGCCGCCAATTTGAAAATCGACGCCAATCAAATGCAGGAGCTAAACGACGAAGCTCGCGCCAGCTAGGTCGCCTGCCCGGACGAGTTTCCAGTTTTTGCCAGCATCTCCAAAATTGAGGGCGGAGCCCTGCACGAGCACAAGCCGATGGAGGCACAGGACGAAAAACCCTGCAGCCACGAGTTGCATCTGAGGGGCTGCAGTACATTCTGGCACAAGGAGAAGCCCCATGGCGGAAAACGGCTTGAAAGCGCTTTATATAGACGAACTCAAAGACCTATACAACGCAGAAAATCAGTTACTGAAAGCGTTGCCAAAAATGGCGAAAGCGGCAACCTCAGAAGACCTGAGCCTAGGTTTCGAAGAGCATCTGGAACAGACAAGGGGTCATGTCCAGCGTTTGGAAGATATCTTCAAGCAGCTGGGCGAAAACCCTAAAGGAAAAAAATGTAAGGGGATGGAGGGTCTCATCCACGAAGGTTCGGAAGCGATTGCCGAATATGACGACGAGTTGCTGGACGCAGCCCTCATCGGCGCGGCGCAGCGTGTCGAACACTACGAAATGGCCGGCTACGGTACGGTGATCGCCTTTGCCGAAGAACTCGGGGAGCCTGAGCACGTAAGACTCCTTACTCAAACACTCGAAGAGGAAAAGAAGACGGACGAAAAGCTGACCGGTCTCGCGGGCGATATTAATGCCCAGGCCAATCAGGACGGCGAGGGTGCTGAACCTGC
>JBEKTR010000089.1:0-12697 GCA_049515835.1 Terriglobales bacterium | reverse complement strand
GTTTACTGAACCGGCTGTCGCCGTGAACCCAAAGAATCCGCAGCAGGTTGTAGCGGTGTATCAGGACAACGTTCACGCGTCTTATTCGGTGGATGGAGGCCAACATTGGACTGCGGCTGACGGCGCAGCTCCGCCAAACTATAAGATTTCGGGCGACGTGTCGACGACTTACGATCTGCAAGGCCACGCTTATGTTTGCTACATCGCATTCGACAAATTAGGAAGCTTCAACTATTGGGGACGCGGAGCGACGCGCAACGGAATTTTCGTGCGCCGATCACTTGATGGGGGCAAGACTTGGGAGAAAGAGCATTATCCCGTGGCAGAACAGCCTTCCGAAGCGGGAATACCCTTTGAAGACAAGCCCGTGATCGTGGCCGACAACACGACGAGCCGCTACGCGGGAAATTTATATGTGGGATGGACGCGCTGGCGCGTCGCCGATTCGCAGATGGTGTTTTCGCGCTCGACGGATGGCGGGAAAACGTGGTCGCAGGCGCTTGAGATTGATGCGCATCCGGGCTTGCCGCGCGACGACAACGGAGCGACGGAGGGATTCGACGCGGCGATCGGGCCGGATGGCACACTCTATGCGGTCTGGAGCCAGGATGACGACCTTTGGCTGGCCGTATCACGCGATGGAGGCAAGACTTTCGCAAAGGCGCGGGCGATTATTCATACGGCGCCCATTATGTACGCAATCGCGACCCTCGAACGCGCAAATGGTTTTCCGCAGATTGGAGTCGATCAGAAAACGGGACGACTCTACGTAGCGTGGACGGACTACCGCAATGGCGATCTGGATGTGTTTGCGGCGACGTCAGACGATCGTGGGAAAAAATGGAATGCGCCCGTGCGCGTGAACAATGATGCTATTCACAATGGGGCCGAGCAATTCTTTCAGTGGCTGGCGGTGGATCCAGTGGACGGGTCGGCGAATGTGATTTTTTATGACCGGCGCGGCGATCCGCAAGAGTTGAGGCAAACAGTGACGCTGGCACGTTCGACGGATGGTGGCAAAACTTTTACCAATTATGCCTGGACGACCGAGCCGTTTATGGTGCGTTCGGAAGTGTTCTTCGGCGACTATAGTGGGTTGGCGGCGTATGGCGGGCGCGTTTATGGCGCGTGGACCGAGATGTTAAATCCGCCCGCGAAGGAAAAAGATAAAGAAGCTGAGCAGGCGGCAAGCAAAGAAGACGCAAAAGAAAACAAGGCGCAACCGACTGCGCCGGGAAAAGCAAGCGAGCAAACACCGTCGAAGCCCCGAGGCACAGTCGTGAAAGTCGGCGTGGCGGATTTTGGTGCGAAAGCTCCCTGAGGGACGGCTGAGCAGTTTCGGAACAGGGGACCCTTCGACGCGTGAGTTCATTCGCAAGCGAACGAACCCACTTCGCTTAGGATGACAAGAGGTAAAGATGTTCAAGAAAGTTATTTTTTCTTCAACACAATCAGCTCGACACCCGGAGGCGGAAGTTGTTCGGAGAGGTCAAACTTGGCACCTGCTCCTGAAGTTTCGCCCGAGGGCGCGAAATCTTCGGTGGCTGTCAGGCGGTAACGCTGGATGGTGAATGCCGCGTTCTTCCATGGCAAATCTTCGACGACGAGATGGAATCCGGGATTGTCCGGAATGAAAATGTCCCGTGGGCGGAGCGATTTCAGCTTACTAAAATCCATCACGGGCATGTTCTTCGGAAACGAACCGGCGGGCGGCGGCATGGGGCGGGGATGATAGTCGTTTGGAATCCGGTAATTGGTGATGAGAATTTGAACGGTGTTGCCGTCGGTCGAGCGTCCAGCCAGCGCAGCGAAACCGGTAAGGTCATCGCCTGTGAGTGCGAGACGTTGTGGAGTGGCGAGCATTTTTCCAGCCGCGACAAAAGTGTACGCCGGCTTGTAGTAATTTCCGTTTAAATCGAACAGGCCCATCCACGCGGCATCGGCGCGATAGAACTGCGCCATATCAATACTTGAATCCTGCAAATAAATCAGAACATTGCCGATGAAGGCGGCGTTGATGATTCCCTGCAATCGCGGTTTTTCAGGGTCTGTGAAGTCGGGCGTCAGGTTCCACTCGCTGAGGATGCTTTTCGCATTGGAGAATCCGTGAGCGTTCATGACCTGGCGTATCTCCGTGCCGATGCGATTGAAGTCGTAAGGGTCGGCGGTATTCATCGCGTAGTAATGCCATGAATAAAAATCGAGCGGAACTTTGTTGGCGACGCAATAGTCGAGCAAGTCTTCACGGAACGGACCGCCTTCCAGCGGGAAGCCCTTGGCGTCGGCACCGACTTGTATGGAAGCATCAACGCTTTTTAGAGCGCGGGCAGTTTTTTCGTAGAGCTTGTAGAAAGTCTCGGGAGTATCGGTCCAGAAAAAAGGCGTGTCGTCTTCGTTCCAGAATTCCCAGTAGCGGACGGAGTTCTGGTAACCGTGGTCCCACCCGTGGTTGTAGTGCATGGCGACGTGTTTGACCACGCTGGCAAATTTATCGAGATCGGGCAAAGGCGTGTAATCTGCGCCCCAACTTCTTCCGATCCGGTAATAAACTTCCGCACCGGTGGCGCGGATGCCTTCAATGACTTTGTCGGTCGGGGCGAAGTTGTAGCTCTCGGGCTTGTCGGGATCGGCGTTCCAGTTGGGAAACAAATTGGCGGCGTTGCCGGCTGCAACGATTTTCGCCCGCTGCGTATTGTCAGGGACAAGCCACGCGAGCAAAGGATTGTCATTGGAAAATTGGGCAGAAATATCGGTCGGGCCCATGGTGTCGTGAGTGCGAATCACGTCAATGCCTAGATCTTTATATTGCTGCACGAGGTTGGGCAGACCATCCATGATTGGAGTCGGTACGCCGTTCACTCCCTGAAATGAACGAATGGTCCCTTTGACCTGCGAGGCGTTGACATGGATTTCGCGCATCTGCGAAGAAGAACTGTTTTGTGCAAGTGCGCAAGTGCAAGCCGCAATCAGAATTGCTAGAAGGCTACTGCGGATGCTTTTGTAAGGCATCGAAGTCTCCTGAAGAGTTTTATTTCTTACGAGTATAGTGCTCGGCGTACCAGGGAACTTCCTGCCCCGGGAGTAGTCGCGCGTCGGGGATGGGCGGCCCCCACTGCAAATTCAAAGGAACGACCCCGGCCCAAGTGGGGAAGGAATAATCTTCTTCGTCGTCAATCACGTCGCCCTCACGGACTTTTGCGGAAAATTCGGTGATGGGAAGGCGCAGAATCGAAGTCGCCTTTAGTTCTTTTTCATTGGGCTGGCGAACGTCATCCCAGCGGCCGCGAATGATGTGCTCGGAGAGGATGCGAAGCGCTTCGAGTTTTTCGGCTGGCTCGGTGATCAGTGTTGCTGTCCCCAGGACAACGACGGAACGGTAATTCATGGAGTGATTGAAAATTGAACGGGCCATGACGAGGCCATCCAGCAAAGTGACGGTGACGCACAACGGAATTCCTGTATCTAAACTGCGGAGCATGCGGCTGGCGGCGGAGCCATGAACATACAGCTCGTCGCCGTTACGGCCAAAGCTGGTGGGGATGACGTAGGGCTGCCCATCGAGCGTGAAGCCGACGTGGCAGATAAAAGCTTCATCCAGGATGGCGTAGGCGGCATCGCGATCATAGACAGCGCGCTGCGGCTCGCGGACAACGCGCGTCCGCGAAGTGGGGGTATAAGCATCTGACATTAGGGATGGAACCTCAGGCAAGCGCCAAGAATAGAAGACGAGAAGAGTTTAGCAGGTTGCGACACGCGGAATTACGAGAGTAATTTCATTCCGGCAGAGACTGCTTTGCGGTCGAAAGTGGCTGTATGGTCGCAACCCTCTGCATGGGCGCATCGTTCGATCAGGCAATCTGCGAAATCAGCGCTGGTCTTGGTAAATAGTCGTAACGCCTGCCAAACCAATTCAGATCGCTCAATAATTAATCCTTCTGCGCGCAAAAGAGTTTCCACGGCCTGCTCTATATCCGAAGACTTTGCCTTGTAAAAGGTCTTCAGAGCCCAAACCAATTCGATGACGCAGATCGTCGGCACAAAGCCCGGCTTGTCAATCGAGAACGACTCCATAAGGCGGTTGGCAGCGGCGGATTGAGTTGGATGGTCCTGCGTCACAAAGCGAAGAATCACATTTGTATCGAGCCCGATCATCGGCGTCCAGCCCAATGCCGGGCGATCGCCTTATTCATGCATTCAATCGAAACGGGTTTGGATGGCTTCGCGATGATGCCCTTTAAATCCTCGATAGATTTATTCGCGGGAATAATGACAAAACCGCCCGTTTCAGTGGGAACAAATTCAACGCGATCGCCAGACTCGATGCCCAATGCATCCCGAACTTTTGCGGGAATGGTGATCTGGCCTTTGGATGTAACGGTTGCAGTCGCCATGCGTATTCCTTACTTTATATCATTGAATAATAGTAAGGAAGTTGCCAAATATCAAGGAGTTTGTGTTTTGGAAGATTTATTGCAGCGCCCCGTGCTGGTTCTCCCGGTATCTCTGGCTGAAAAGGACGGCAACAACCGCCAAGACAATCGGCGTAAAAAGGCTTGCCTCGGGTCCCACGCTGCCTCCGGTGAGCCAGACTGGACCGCTGAACGTGGAATTCAAGAAATTGTGATAAGCGGGCGCGCCGCTGTCGCGGACGCCATAGAAAAACGTCTGGCCCCAATCCCATCCGGCATGGAAGCCAACGGCCCACCATAAATTGCCAGTGCGGCGCAGAAAAAGGCAGAAGAGCAATCCGAAGCAGACGACGGAAACAAGCCCAAACTTGCTTTCTCCCGGATTGCCCGCATGTGCTAATCCGAAAATTGCAGAAGTTAACAAAGCCGCCGGCCAAAAGCCCATGCCGCTGGTGAGTGTGAACTGAAGGTATCCACGGAAGGCGAACTCTTCGGCGAGGCCGACAATCAGAAAAGTCAGACTCCACGCGAGCGTGGAGAGAATCAGCGCTCGTCCGGTAGTCGCAAAGCCCGTGACACGAAAACCATGAAAAGCAAAAATGACGAACAGACATCCGCTGATGGAAATAAAGCCGAGGCCCGCGCCGATCCAAAAGTCCGAGCGCAGAGCGTATTGCAACGGAAGACCGTAGTCGGCAAAGCGGCGATCCTCAATGCGGCTCATGACGAGTGCCGCGAGCACGGTGGTCAACAAAATCATCCCTTCGGTGGTCCCGAGGCCCAGAGGCGTCAACATACCTGCGGCGGCCCTACCGTGAGCGTGGGCCAGGAGCGCAAGAAGAAAGAAGACGAAAACTTCGCCGACAATGATTATCAAGAAGATGAGCACACGCCATCCGGCGCGAATTCCGTCGGGGCCGCGAAGAATGGAGGCCTGCGGCGATGACAAGAGCGGGGGCATGGGGTCAGACATGAGTATCACTATAAAGAAAATCCGGTAGCCGGGGGACGTAGCAAGGACGCGGGCCAAACGCGCGATTTTGCGCGCGGACCGCCCAGATTCTTCGCTTCACAAAAAGCGTTCGCTCAGAAATGACAAGTTTCCTGGCAGTAAGCTTTCTAGCACCCTACCAGTTCACCTTCAGGCCGAACTGGAACTGCCGCGGATCGTACGCCGCGGTAGGCTGGCCGGCGTTGCTGACAAGCACGTTCACAGCGGCCACGTTGAAGCGATTCGCGATATTGAACATATCGACGATGCCGTCCACGCTAAAGCGCTCGCCAAAGGTGATGCGCCGTGCGATACGCAAGTCGTTAAAGATCGTATAGGGAGTAGTGCCGGCGTTGCGGCCGAGGTTGCCATCGAGCAATTGAAGCGCATTGGGCGCGAGCAATTGAGTTGGCGTGAGATCGGCGAAGCAAACCTCCTGCAAGAATCCTGTGGGCGAATATTTCGAAGAATACGTTGGATAGCCGCAGGAATTTGCCGGCGTACCCGCGGCGACGATATTCGGCCGTGCGCCGCTGGGATCAAACTGGAAGTTGTCGCTGGTTCCAGTGATGATATTGAATGGCCGGCCGGACGAAAATTCGATGATGGGCGCGACCGTCCAATTGCTTAGCAGTTTGGCACCCATGCCGTCGCCCGCGACTTTGCCACTCTGGTAAACAGCGCTGAAAACGAAGCGATTCCGCTGATCGAACGATGAGTTCGAACGCTCGGCGTTGTAGTAGGGGTAAAAACTGTCCTGAGGAGCAAGCGGCGATTGCAAGTCAGTCGAATCGTCAATTGCGTGCGAATAAGTGTAGGACGCGAGAAATTCGTAGTGCGAGGTAAACCGCTTCCGCAGGCTCAACGTCATGGCATGATAAACCGAGCTGCCATTTGAATAGTTGGCGTCCATGTCGCTGAAGGGAATGCAACCGGTGAGGCCGGAGGCAGTAGGATTGCAGGTCGTGTTTAATCCGGCGGCCGCGAGATCTGCCAGTGCTAGTGGGATGCAGGGAGCAAACGCTCCTCCCGCGAGGGATGGATTGATGCCCGATGGCCGGAAAAAGCTCACCAGCGCGGCCGGAACGTAGTACGGCAATGCGCCGGGAAGTGTAGCGAGGGGACTGGCTCCGCAGCTCGCGACGGAAAGCGGAGTATCCGTTGGCAGCGCGCCACCGGCCGCTACCGCGGCTTCCCAGTTTTGCGTCAGTAAATCGCCGCGCGCCGGGTTCGCGTTGATGGGCCGGTTTAGGTGATGTCCACCATTAAAGTTGTAGCCGATGCTTGCGGCAAAGCCATGACCAAGATCCTGCTCGAAGGTGAGGTTGGCCTGCTCGGAGTACGCATACACAAAATTCTTCGATTGCGGGTAACCGAACGGCTGCGAGATTAAAGGCACACCATTCGTGATGTAACCCTGATTCAGGAACAGCGAACTGGGCAAAAAAGCGTTGAACTGCTGGGCGTTGGCTTCGTAGCCAAACGCAGCCGTCGATTGCGGGAAGCAATTGGCGTTGCCGAGCGATCCCTGGAAGATGTTTGAAGCATTCATATTCAGCGGGCTGGCTGCTCCGCCAGCCGCCGCGCAAGGTGTACCTCCAAAGAACACGAGCTGGCCGGTCTTCGAGCCGTCGGAAGCGTCGCCGAGGAAATAGAGTCCGAGCAGCGGATGATCGTAGTAAGTTCCGAATGATCCGCGAATCACGCTCTTGCCGTTGCCTTTCGGGTCCCAGGCGAAACCGATGCGCGGCTGCACGTTGTTAGTGTCCGTCTGAATTCCCTTGGCAATGCCAAGCTGGTTGTAGGCGGAGGCGGCCAAGCCGGTGGGCGGCGCGAATTGCGGCGGGAACTCAATGTCGTAGCGGACGCCGAAATTGAGCGTAAAGGTCGGACTGGCGCGCCAGGAATCCTGCCAGAAAAGACCAAGCGGCTTGTTGGTGAAAGAATCACTGGGATTGCCGTAACCCTGAATGAAGTCCTGGGGAATCCCTGCACCGTAGGCCTGGACCGGAGAAAATGCTGGGAACGGCGATGGGAATGGGCTCACGCTGCCGAAATCATAGACGCCGCCATAGTTCACAGTGAAGGTCGCGGTTGTAGGAATGTAGTTGAAGTCCACCCCAAATTTCATATCGTGGCGGCCGATGGCCCAGGAAAAATTGTCGGTGAACTGATACCGCTGCTCCGTGCGGTCAATATAGGAATAGGGTTCGCGGCCGAAGAAAGCGTAGCCGTAAATATTCACGGCAACGTTGGCGCCGTCGGAGTCGGCTGTGTTGTAGAAGTACGAAAGGCCACGGCGGGCGTACTGGAAGCGGAGTTCGTTGATCTTGTTGCTACCGATGGTCCAAGTGTCCTGCGCCACAATGCTGATGTCTCGATAGGTTTGCTGCGACGTACGCGAGTAAGCGTTTTGTCCGAAGACCTGATTTTCGCCATTCACTTCAATGCCCGTCACGGTGCTGGGGCTGACGTTACCGCGCAGCATGAGCTGATTGTTCTGGTTGAGTTTGTGATCCAACCGCAGAGAATAGAGACTTGTGCCTTCAAACACGGGGAAGTTTCCGGTCTGCGAATTCAGAGATACGTACGATGAAGGCACGAAGCATCCCGGAGTTGGCGGTGGGCAGGAGGTCGGGAAGCCCTTAAGCCCGAATGCTCCGCCAAGATTCGTCGGCCAAACGGCGTTCAAAGCCATGCCGGACGACGATCCAGCTAGGGCCGCATATTGTCCGACCTCGGCTGCAAATACTGGATTTGTCGCTTCCTGCTGCAAGGTCGCAGGGCTCGTTAGGAACTGCACCTGCTGCGGCGTGAGCTGTAAGGTGCCGAAAGGCAAACCCACTTGCGTCGTATCAAATGATTGCAACCCGAAATTGTCCTGCCCGATGCTGGCGAATCCGGTCTCATGGCGACGAGTGATTTCGTAAGCGAAGTAGTAGTAGGTTTTGTCTTTCTTGATCGGGCCGCCGAACGCCGCGCCAGCTTGGACCCGCGTATAGGCTGGATCCGGGACGTTGCTGAATGGATTCGTGGCCTGGAAATCGCGGTTGCGGAGATATCCGTAAACGTCGCCGTGAAATTGATTTGATCCTGAACGCGTAATGATATTTACCACGCCACCAGCGGCGCGGCCATATTCCGCGGCGTATCCGGTGTTGATGATCTGAAATTCCTGTACGGCTTCCTGCGAAACGGTAGAGCGGACGCCGTTCGTCGCGTTATCAATGGCATCAGCACCATCTACGTTAACGAGGTTGGCGCGGGCACGCTGGCCGCCGACGTTCAGTCCAGAGGTTGGCGCAGCGCCAATGTTGGGGGCGTTATCGCGCACCACCTGTGAATCCGTCAGGGCAAAATTGATGTAGTTGCGGCCGTTGATGGGAAGATTGTCAATTTGTTTCTGATTGATCGTATTTGTGGATGAGCTGCGCTGGGTTTCTACGAGTTCAGCGTCGGCGCTGACGGTCACGCTCTCCTGGCCGGTCGCGATGCCAAGAGTAATAGGCAAATCACCCGATTGACCGACCGTGATGATGACGTCTGTTGTCGTCGAGTTCGCGAAACCGGACGCCGACACGCTCACGGAATATGTTCCCGGGGGCAGCGCAAGCAAGCTATATTCGCCCTGGCCGTTGCCGATGGCATTGCGTTCAAACGCCCTGGCTGCGTTTGAGGCCGTGACGGTGGCGTTGACGACGAGGTTCCCTTTGGGGTCCTTGACCGAAACATGCAGGTCGCCACTTGCGGCGCCCTGAGCAAAAACCATGCTGCTCAAGAATATCGTGCTCAGAAAAAGCAAAGCGAAAATCAAGCAAGCGAATCTGCGCATCGTCATAAAAGTTCTCCAAAGGAATTGTGAGGACCCTGGCGCAAGGGTGACAACGCCAGCCCGAATCGGTTTGGCAGGCCTACGTACATGCCTTTAAAAACGGGAAGGTTAACCCGTTGGCTTTTATACCACTTGATACGAAGAAAGCAAGCCTCAAGGTGGATTCAGGCGAATGATGGTTCACGGTATCGCGGACATTAATCCTTAATACTGGTTGTCGCAAGACAAAGCAACCGCCAAAGTGAGAAGGTACAACTTAGTCGCGCGTGGAGAGCGCATTGGGCGGCTTTTGTGCGGGCGGAGCTGGACGGTTGAATTGAACATTCATTTCGGTG
The DNA here is from genome assembly GCA_049515835.1 of Terriglobales bacterium. Lineage (GTDB taxonomy): Bacteria > Acidobacteriota > Terriglobia > Terriglobales > Acidobacteriaceae > JAJPHW01. The sequence continues at coordinate 3,130 of JBEKTR010000089.1, read as the reverse complement.
AACTTGGGCAATACAACGTCACGGCCATGCCGAGTCAGTATGAATAAGCCCGATGCGCACGTGGCGGCGATGCGGGCAGTCCCGGCCGTGGAGACGTCGGTCGCAGTGGAAACCACGGCTTCAGTGACCAACTGAAGACCATCGTCCACTTCTTTGGCTATGCCGGCGGTAACGCCAATGTTGATCAGCATCCAGGCTTTGCCAGGGCGTTCTCCTTTAAATTCTCCCTCACGGTCAATGCGGGTGTGGGAGCGTTGATCGAGTTGAGCGGACATGATGGTGGCCGTGGTCGGGTTCGTTTGCTGACCGGGAAATTGCAGGCCGGTGAAGGTAAGAAACAACGAACCGGCTCGACTTAGCATCTTGGGTGGGGTACGCTTCGCCACATTGCCTGACAAAATGGTGCCCTCCGGAATCACCGCGCCGGACTCGAGCTTTATTGGCTCAATGAGCCGGGCTTGAAACGCATCTCCCGGATGACTCTTTCCGGCGCTCAAGCTTTCGAGCAGGATGATCTTGCCCTCTGTCCCAGCAGGAACCACAATAGGGCCACGCGGCCCATGACTGGCGGCCAATGCTGCTGTCGAGGTTGCATCGCTCCCTCGCGAAGCTTCGAGGGTGATGACTTGGGATGGCGCGCTTTGCTTTTGTGTCTTGGCTGGGTGCGTATCGGAAGTTGGCGGTGGGGCGTTTATACGACGCTCCCGCCGCAAAGCAAACCAGGAAACCTCAAATGGCATCGAGCTTCCATTAGGCATCGTGACGGCTGCGGATTGAAAGATGGGGAAATTTTCGTGCCGCGGCGTGAATGCCTGAATCACCCACGGCCAGTGGTCGTTGCGCGGGCGGCGCCGCTTTTCGAGTTTATTCACAGTGAGACGGATGGGGCTGCCGGCTGGGATCAGTTTTTGCTCGGACGAATAGACATCGCGTGAAACGGTCCCCCAAATCAAATCGCCAGGGTGAAGCTTGGATGTCTTAATGGTATTTGCAAGCTCGACCTTAAGAAAAAGATCAGAGTTCCGGGGATTGCCCGACTGGGCTTGCTCTTGGGCTAGACACGCAACAGATACGAGAAAAGAAGCGAGAAGAAGACGGAGCGATAGCTTGAGCATGACTCGTTTTCGAATTCTATCCCAACCATCATTCGTTGCGAGTTATGCCCGATTGTTCTCTCTGAGCCGTCCGGAGCGCCCAAGCCATGCGCGGCGTATTGTGCGCGATGCCATAGCGGCCTTGCGAATCGAGCAAAATCATTCCTCCGTGGCCGTTAACCCGATCTTTTAAGTAATTAATCGCTTCCTGCGCGACCCACTCCGGCAAACTTCCCGAGGCCACGCGATCAGCCGCCCATTTGGCCAGAACCAGTTTCATGATCGGCTCGCCCCAGCCCGTGGTTGAAGCCGCGGCAGATAAGTTGTCGGCATAGCAGCCACAACCAATCAAAGAAGAGTCACCGAGGCGCCCTGGAGCCTTGTCGAGAGTGCCGCCCGTAGATGTGGCCGCGGCGATGTTGCCATCGCGGTCAAGCGCGACCGCGCCAACGGTGTCATGGGAAATTTCGGGCGCGAATAGATCGTTGCCACTTTGCTCTTTTCCTTCTTTGAGCCGCGTCTGATATGCGCGCAGGCGCTCAATTTCGCGTGGGATCACGAGATCTTTGTTGTCGCAGAGTTTAATGCCGCGTTCGGCTGCGAATCGCTCCGCCCCCTCGGCTACAAAATAAACATGCGGGCTTTCGCTTAGAATTTTCCGCGCCGCGCGAACCGGATTGGCCAGGCGTTCCACGCATCCCACGCCGCCGGCACGAAGCGTCGCTCCGTCCATGATGAGCGCGTCAAGTTGCACTTTGCCGTCACGATTTAAAAAACTGCCGCGTCCCGCATCGAAAGTTTCATCATCTTCCATGATGACGACGGCTTCCTCGACTGCGTCGAGCGCCCTGCCGCCACGCTCAAGCACGCGCCATCCCGCAGTCAGCGCGTTGTGCACGCCATGAAGATGAGCATCAACCACGTCATCCGGCATCGCCCATGCGCCGCCATGAACCACCAAAACTGGATTGCCATGCGAAGACAAATCAGACCTCAATGAGAATGAAGAGTTGGAGAATGAGTGGATAGTCTAGCATCGGTCGGCGCTGGGGAGAGCAGGTCGGCAAAGGCGAATCCATCTCGAAGGACCGTATTGCCCCGGATCATTGGGATCGCTCGACAAAACATCGACCCAGTATGAGCGAAAGTATGGAATTCGCCATTTTCTCCACAGGGATCAATTCCATCCGGCAGTTCGTGCAAAAGATTTTCATCGAAATTTCTTCCAGCAAAATCTGCGCTGAGCTTTTTCGTGTCCACGCAAGTCAGCGTCGCTTTTAATCCCGATGCGATCATCTCTTTCGCCAACTTGTGCGTAGGAAATCTCCATATCGGAAATAGCGGCTCTATTCCTGTGCCGGACAACTGTCGCTCCCGGTAGGCGCGAATATCTTCGAGAAAAAGATCGCCGAAGGCGATAGCTTCAATGCCGCGGTTAATCGCACCGGCGCAAGCCTGCGCCATTAACGCTTCATATTGTTCATTGGAGCACGGCCACGGCAATGGGATCGTCCACAGCGGCAATCCTGCCGTCGCTGCTTGCTGTTCAACAAGTTCACGCCGCACACCATGCATGGCAACGCGGTTAAATTCTTGGTTGAAAGTGGTAAGCAGACCGGCGATTTCATATTCAGAACGTTGACGTAGAACGTGTAGCGCCCATGCGCTATCTTTGCCGCTGCTCCATGATAGAAGAATTCGTTTCATTCGAAGTCCATGGTCAGAATAAACATGGAATGATGGCGATACAATTTCCGAATCATTCCAAATTACCGATTCGAGGGAGAAATCATGAAAGCGTCTGTCTTCATCGGAACCAGTGTTGACGGATTTATCGCCCGCCGGGATGACCGCCTCGATTTTCTACCGCCCGGCGGCGGCGAGCCTCACAGCTATGACGAATTCTTCGGCAGCGTCGATGCACTCGTGATCGGCCGCAAGACGTTTGAAGTAGTGCTGGCTTTTCCTGAGTGGCCTTATGGCAAGAAACTCGTCATCGTTCTCAGCAATAGGAAACTTAATTTATCAAGAGTTCG
>JBEKTR010000088.1:0-12740 GCA_049515835.1 Terriglobales bacterium | reverse complement strand
GAAATCACCCGTAGTGATTGACGCAGGACTGCCTCCGGCAGAGGCATCAATATGCGGCTGGAAAGTCCCGCCAGCTGCGCCCAACAGAACCGAGATGGTGTTGGAGCCGGAATTCGCGGTGGCGATGTCCAAGAGTCCATCCCCGTTGAAATCGCCAACAATGATTGAACTTGGTCCGGCCGCGGTGGCATAATGCGCACCGGTCTGGAAAGTTCCATCTCCGTTCCCGAAAAAGACAGTGACGGTATTGGCGCCGGGATTGACGACGGCGATATCAATCTTCTGATCATTGTTAAAGTCCGCCGCCACAAGCATCCCTGGCCCCGTGGTTGTGATTGTTCCACCGGATTTAAAAATTCCCGAGGTGTGACCGAACAGAATTGAAATATTGTTGCTGGCAGGGTTATCCAAGGCCAGATCAGAGATGCCGTCGCCGTTGAAATCTCCCACGGCAATTGCGGTCGGGCCAGCCAGCGTTACTGGAGTCGTGGATTGCAGACTGAATGTACCGTCGCCGGCGCCGAGCAAAATAGAAACCGTGCTGATGGATTGATTCACGACAGCCAGATCTAAATGGCCGTCCCCGTTGAAGTCGCCGACCGCCAAGGCAACCGGATCTACGGTATTCGCGCACTCCGTAATCAGATTGCAATTAGCGGGACTGGCCGGATTGAAGGTGCCGTCTCCTTTTCCAAGGAAAATGAGGATCCGGCTGTCGGCGGCGTCGGCGACCGCGAGGTCAACGATTCCGTCTCCGTTGAAATCGCCGAGCGCCAGCGCGCCGGGCTGGTTGCCGGTATTCAGCGGCGTGCCAGCCGTGAAGGTTCCGTCCCCATTACCGAGCAGGATGGAGACGGTGTTGGAACCGGAATTTGCGATCGCCAGATCCTGGATGGCGTCGCCATTGAAATCCGCAGTGACGATGCCGTTGGGAGTGGTTCCGACGCCCATGGATTGGGTCGAGAAGTTGACATTACTCACAGGCGCAGTAATTGGCAAAAAGGCTACGTTGGAAATTCCGCCGCCAGGAGCCGGTGTCAGAACTGTTATTGAAGCGGTACCCGCCTGACTGACCAGGGCGGCTGGCACGGTTGCCTGCAATTGACGCGAACTCTTGAACACTGTCGCGAGTGCGGTCCCATTGAAGTTCACGACGGAAGCGCTCGTGAAGCCGGTACCAAAAACTTTGAGGGTGAAGGCCGAGCTTCCGGGGGCGACGCTTGAGGGATTCAGCGGCTGACTCACGATGGGCGCCGGGTTATTACCGGATGGGCCGCCACCGCCGGCCAAAGCCACGGCCAGGGGAGCTTCAGGGGAGCTGTAGTTCACCACGAGGTAGGTTGGCGTCTGGCTCGCGCCTAATTGGTCGGGCGTGAAGGAGACTTGCACAGTGCAGGTCGCATTGGGAGCCAGACTGCTCGGGCAATTGTTAGTTTGTTGGTAGGCGCCAAAGTCGTAAGTTCCGCCAATAGAAATGTCCGTGATGGGCATGGCGCTGTTGTTGAGGTTCTTGACCGTCACCGCTTGGGGAGCGCTGCTCGTCCCCAAAGCTTGTGTGGGGAATGTTAGCGAAGTGGGCGTGACGGACATCAGGGTTCCAGTGCCGGTCAGATTGATGGTTTGCGGACTGGCAGGGTCATTATCGAAGACGGTGAGAGTACCGGGACGGTTGCCGGCTTGCCGGGGCGTGAAAGTGACCTTAACCATGCATGAACCATTCGGTGGAATGACGGTGCAGTTATTGGTTTCGGCAAAGTCTCCAGTGATTGAGCCTTTCGTGGGTTTAATCGCCGTAGAACCGCTGTTGGTGACTTTGAGCTGAAGCACGGGGCTGGTGGTGCCGACCGGTTGCTGCCCAAAGCTCAACGTACCAGTGGGCGAAAATGTGAGGTAAGTGCCGATGCCTGTCAAGTTGACGGTTTGTTGTTGCTGTTGTCCGTGTTGCCCGAGCATGTGGGTAATGGTGAGGACGCCACTTCTCGGACCGGACGCGGTCGGCGTGAAATGCGCGGTAATCGTGCACCAATTGCCAGGAAAAATTGTCCCGCAGGTGTTGGTTTGGCTGAAATCGCCCGTAGAGGTAACGCTAATAACGTTGTCTTGCTGGCTCGAGTTGTTGTTGCCGTAGGTCAACCAGTAGTCGCCGCTCGTAGTGCCCACGGCTTGGGGTTGAAAATTCTGCGAACTTTGGACGATGGGACAGGAATGGGTCTGCAAGGAAAGCGGCGGGTTGGGCGTCTGATCAAAATTGAAGCTATCGAGCATGTCGTTCGCGAGAACATCACGCCCGTTGAGGCTGGGCAGATTGAAACGTTCCTCGATGAATTTAATCACTGAAGAGTGCTCGTATTGAGTGGTCGAAATATACCCCGGAATCGAGTAGGGCGAAATGATAATCATCGGCAGTCGTACACCCAACCCAAATGTGTCTTCGGTCTGCGGAGACATGTGGTCATAAAACCCACCCGGTTCATCCCAGGTCAAAAAAATTGCCGTAGTCGGCCAATCGGGGCCTTGCATAACGGCATTGATCTGGTTGACCGTCCAATTCTCCCCATAGCAGACACTAAAGGGCGGGTGTTCGCTTTCGGCGTTGGCCACAAGCCAACTCACAGCGGGCAACTTTCCCGCCAGCGCGTCGGAAGTGAACTGGGTATAGGAAACGACATGCTGGTTCCATTCGTCACTGTGAAAGAGGTGGTTGATCAAGACAAAGGCATTGAAGCCGATGTTGGCAGGCGAATACGAGGTCCAGCTCACGCCAGCCGTGGTCAAAAGGTCGCCGAGCGTGTTGATGTCGAAACAGGGATATTGCTTGGTGGTATTCCCATGCTCATCAAGAAAGTCTGAAGTTCCGCCCTCCGGAGATTGGCAGCCCACCGCCCTTTCGCTCCCCAGATGCCCTTGATCGATGAGACCTCCAGAACTGGCGGCAATGCTATACATGTGGTTGGGAACACTGCTCGCGTGAATCGACGAGTAAAAGTTGGCGGCCAGCGTGAAATTGGATGCGTAGGCCCAATAATTCGGAATGTCCGCTTGTTGCATTTGCGTCATGCACATCAACGTCCCGTTTTGTAAGCAGGTCGGCTCTAAATCGAAGTGGTCCATCTTGCCGTAGTCAAGCATCGGCGCAAAACATTTCCAGCTGTGGCAGATGTCGTTGGGAGTATTGTCAGGTGTGCGGCCGAGAGGTATGGTTGCGCCCGTCGATAACAATCCCGTCGTGGTGAAGTAGGGGTTTGGCGGAGGGTTGCCCTTGTTGAGCCAGCTCCAGTAGGCGCCAAAATAGTTATCGAAGCTGTGGTTTTCCTTGACGATGAAAACGATGTGTTGGATCTTGTTAATGCCGTCGGGGACGCGGGCCTGAGGGTTGGAACTCTGGGCAGAAGCTGAGGGAACGCCGAGCAGAATAGTTGCCAAAAGCAATAGAAATGCCGAACGGCAAACGACAAGGGTTTTCATCTAAGAGGATCTCCAGACCAGCTATGTATGCGCCCTTCAGAGTATAGTTACTCCCCCCTGCAAGAGAGCAAGTGTAAGAAAGTCTCTATGTGCCGGATTTCTTCGAAATGGGCGTAATCCCGGCTATTAAGGCGCCTCTTGGTGGGGCATGAGTCTGGGCGGGCCCGGAGCCGGACAAAGGCGGCCCCCCCAAAGCAGGCTGCCTCACCATTTTGCCCTGTTCGAAGGAGTTTGCCCTGAGCGCAGCCGAAGGGTGGGAACCACGAACCTCGATCACGTGGTTTTCTCGCTCCCTCCGTGCCCCGCACATTCGTGATACATAAATAAGGCATGAAACTTTTGCGATATGGCGCGGCAGGGGCAGAGAAGCCCGCGCTGCTCGACGCGCAGGGAACCATTCGCGATCTCAGCGTCATCATCCCTGATATTTCCGGCGAAACGCTCTCGTTATCTAACCTCGCAAAACTACGAGCCGTCGATTCTGCAAGTCTGCCCGCTGTGTCTTCGAAAGTCCGCATCGGGCCGTGCGTGGGACGTGTGGGCAAGTTTATCTGTATCGGACTCAATTACTCCGATCATGCCACCGAAACCGGCATGCAATTGCCCAGCGAGCCCGTGATTTTTATGAAGGCGACCTCTGCGATTTGCGGACCGAACGACAATCTCATCATTCCGCGCGGCTCGACCAAACTCGATTGGGAAGTGGAGCTGGGTGTTGTGATTGGCCAACACGGTAAGTATGTTTCCGAAAGTGAGGCGATGAATCACGTGGCCGGATATTGTGTGATTCACGACGTATCCGAGCGGGCCTTCCAGATGGAAGGGACAGGGCAGTGGGTGAAAGGAAAGAGCGCCGACACCTTTGGCCCGATGGGGCCGTGGCTGGTTACGGCAGACGAAGTGCCTGACCCGCAAAACCTGCGCCTGTGGCTCGAAGTGGATGGCCATCGCTATCAGAATGGCTCGACGAAAACGATGGTGTTTGGTGTGCGGAAGCTGGTGAGCTACGTTAGCCGCTTTATGAGCCTGCAACCCGGCGACGTAATTTCCACGGGAACGCCGCCCGGTGTGGGCCTCGGACAGAAGCCGCCTGTGTATCTGCGAGCTGGAAACGTGGTTCGTCTCGGAGTCGAAGGCATGGGGGAGCAACAGCAGACGGTAGTCCCCGCCGAGTGATTTCAAACGGTGCAAAGGAAGCTGCATGACATTCAGCTTGCAGGGAAAAATCGCAGTGATCACGGCTGCGGGGCAGGGAATTGGCCGAGCTTCCGCGATTTTGTTTGCGGAATCGGGCGCGACGGTCTGGGCGACGGACATCAATCAATCGGCGCTCGACGAACTCGCGCATTTGCGTCCGGAAATTAAAATACGAGCCCTCGATGTCCGCGACAACGCCGCCATTCAAAAACTTGCCGAGGAAATCGGCGCCGTGGACGTCCTGTTTAATTGCGCCGGATATGTGCATCAAGGCGACCTGCTGGCGTGTTCTCAAAAAGACTGGGATTTTTCTTTCGACCTCAACGTCGGCTCCATGTATCGCATGTGCCATGCTTTTCTGCCGTCTATGCTGAAGATGAAAAGAGGGAATGTCATCAATATGGCGTCGGTCGTGTCGAGCATTAAAGGCGCGCCCAACCGCGCCGCCTACGGAGCGACCAAAGGCGCAGTGATTGGGCTGACCAAGGCGATCGCGGCCGATTACGTCGGCAGCAACATCCGTTGCAATGCGATTTGTCCCGGAACCATAGACACGCCCTCGCTTGCGGACAGAATTGCCGCGCAAGGCGACGCCGAAAAAGTTCGGGCCGCCTTCGTCGCTCGCCAGCCCATGGGCCGCCTCGGCCAGCCCAATGAAATTGCCGCCATGGCGCTCTATCTCGCGTCGGACGAGTCCGGGTTCGTCACCGGGCAGACCTTTGTGATCGACGGCGGATGGAGTATCTGAAGAGTGTTTTGGATGTGTGCGGGGCGGGCGCCTCGCCCGCAAGTGATTCACCGGGGTAAGGATTACCAAGCCCTTCTTTCTGTGAAAGAGGAAACTGGGACGGTTCAACAGTGATCGTGCCTCGAACGGCCTGTTGTTGTCTTAATTTCAGATATGACGCGCTTGCCCGGAAGGCTCCCCTGAGAGAGGTAGCGGCCGAGCTCCTCCAGCCGCGAGGGGCGTGAAATGCGGAGTCGGGCTTGAGTACCGCTTCACACCGAATATACCCTTCGCCCACTTGGTAATCCGCTCGATCGGTCGCAGCCAGCTTGGCGTTCCGCAACTTTCGCAGCCGAAAAGCGGGCGCACGTCGGCCAGGATGGCATAGCTCATATTGAGCATCATCTGAAATGGGTGGAATCCAAATATGCTGACGCCGAAACACCCAGCAAACCAATTGGTGTTGGGCAAACTCCGCAGAACCTCGGCGACAGCTTCTCCCCCGAGTTTCATCGAGCCATCGGGCATAAGGAGATGGATCGTCTCATAGGCATCCCAGATGTCGAGGTCCGGATGGAGCGCCAACAGCGCATCCGGATCGTCGCCAATCGGTTGCACGATGAGGCGTATCTCGCCCGGTCCGCTCTGTGCCGATCTCTGCACCCAATGCCCAATGCGGCGGCAGACAGCGCATTCGTCATTGAATAACAGGATAGGTGTGGTCTGTTTCTGAAGCTGTGGCACTTGGCCTCATTTCATGATTCAAACGGTTGCGTCACCGCCGTCATGACGCTCGATACTGTGGGTTGTGGACCCTCTACTCGCCCAACTTCCTTCCCATTCAGAAACATGAGAAAAGTTGGCGTGCCTTGGATGTCGTAACTGTCGGAGAGTCCCTCATCGACTGCGGTATTGACTCTGAAGATCTTCTCTTTGGACTTCACCGTCTCTGCCACCTTCTCAAGGGCAGGTTCGATCGCGCGGCAGTGTACACAGCCGTAAGACATAAACTCAACTGCGATCGGTCCTTCCGCTTCTAGAATCAACGAGGAGAACGTGCTGCCCGTCACGGTTCCTATACTGCTGCTCGCCCCGCGCCTTCGCGGAGTTGTTCGGGGAACTTCTAGCGTCTCATTAGTCATTTCGGTCTTTCTCATCGGCCTTCTTCATCAAAGTGACTTCAGCGATCGCGTTCCAGCCAGATCACTGTCGCACTGCGCCGCCTCGTTAAAATGGTAGGCCGCCCGCTCATGATGACGAGCAGCGTGATGATAATGTTCCCATGTCTTTGACATCGGATTCTCCCTGTTCATTGCCACTCGTAGTGGTTCGAGCACTCGGTAGGGACGCCATTCCCCCCGGACGTGGCGTCTGTCTTCGTTGCTATGCCGCTACTGATTCGGCTGTGTGCAATTCGCAGTAAAGAGCGTGCGTGCTTTTGATGATGTCCTTAACCTTAGCCACTTCCGCAGCCGTCCCTTGGGCGATCAGCAAGAATTGATCTGTCTTTATGGCTGCTTCATACTTCACGATACTGTCCTTGGGAACTCCCATGCTGTAGAGGCCAGCTCCCAATGCGCTAAATCCACCGACCACAACCGCACTCTCCAGCGCCCCCACGATCCATGCAACTACAGGTCCCGCTGCCAGGATGGGGCCGAGGCCCGGAATCATGAAGAACGCTGAACCGAAAAGCAGCGCCCAGAAACCGCCCCAGAATGCGCCCGCCTTGCCCCAATACTTCATGCGATCGCCCGCATTGTAGTAGCCCACGGCATGCTCATCAGTGTGGTAGCCTTTGCCGACGATAGATAATTTGCGCATGTCGACGCCGTCACGCTGAAGGTCCTTCACGGCTCGATCCGCGTCCGTGTGGGTTTGATATACAGCGACAACTGAATCTTCTTTAGACATTTTTGTCTCCTCGGCAACTTGCCGCAGTTCTTGAACAAATTACAGATCCCTTGTTGAACCCGCACCGGCGGTGGCAAGGTGCTGATCCTGTTCCGACGTCCGCTTCTTCGTTTGAGTCGGCGCGAAGTCGAGAACCACGCGTGACGGCACATCGCCGTTCTCAAGGCGGTCGAAGATTCGATTGATCGAAGACAGGGGCTGCAACTCGATATCGGCTTTCACCTTGCCTCCGACAGCGAAGGCTAGAGCCTCTGCCATATCCTGACGGCTGCCGACGAACGAACCGCGGATGGTTATGCAGTTAGCCACCACATCGAAGAGCGGAACTGGGAATTCGCCGGGCGGCAGCCCGACTAGGACACAAGTGCCACGCTTACGGGTCATACCAACGCCCTGCTTGAATGCGATGAGCGAAGGCGCGGTAATCAGAACGCCGTGAGCTCCGCCGCCAGTCGCCTTCGTTACAGCGGTTGCCGGGTCTCCAGCCTTAGCGTTGATCACAAAATCTGCGCCGAGGCGCGTGGCATGAGCCAGCTTGTCATCATCAATGTCAATTGCGCAGACGAGCAGTCCCATCGCCTTCGCATATTGGATGGCCAGGTGACCGAGTCCGCCAGCGCCCGAGATGGCGATCCATTCCCCAGGCCGCGCCTCAGTCTCCTTAATCCCCTTGTAGGTCGTGATTCCTGCGCAAATTAACGGCGCGGCTTCGACAGCCGTAAGCCCGGCAGGAATATGAGCAACATAATCAGGATCGGCGAGGAGGTATTCGGCAAAACCGCCGTTCTTCGTATAACCGCCGAACTGCGCCTGAGCACACACCGTTTCCCAGCCAGTCAAGCAGTATTCGCAATGACCACATGCCGAGTAGAGCCACGGTACACCGACCCGATCACCCTCCTTCACAATGGTTACTCCCGATCCAACGGCAACGACCAAACCGATGGCTTCATGGCCAGGAATGAACGGAAGTGTGGGCTTCACCGGCCAGTCGCCGCGAGCCGCATGAAGATCGGTGTGGCATACTCCACAGGCCTCGGTTTTCACCAGAATTTGGCCTGCTCCGGGGGAGGGAACATCCCACTCCCTAAGCTGCAACGGTTTTCCGAATTGCTCGACGACCGCAGCGTGCATCTTGAGCGGCATGGATAGCGCCCCCTTTGAATTTTTCGTCCTCAGGAAACTCGATCTTACCAACGGCCTTCTGATTCCTCTGAGCAAGAGTGCTCAGTCTTGCTCAGCCTGCAGGGTGTACCGCCGGAGGGAAATAATGGATCACAATGAGTCAGTCCAGAAATTCCAGCACATCATATTGAAACAGGCCGACCACGCGCAGGGCACGGCAACTGAACTTGAAGCCTGGGTCTTGCTGGTGCCCAGTGAGAAATTCCCACAACTCGCACGGGCTCAAGTCAAGCCCAGTCCCTGACCTCGCTTTAGCCCGCAAGCTGTTTAGTCTTTGTGTGCCTGGCGGCCGCGTTGCGCACCCATCATCTCCTGTATCGTCACCAAGTTATATCCCGCGGCCTTCCAGTAAGGAATGCAGCCCTGCGTCGCCAGCACCGTCTGCGAACGGTCGGCGCCAAGGGAGATATGCCCACCATCGTGCAATAGAATGACTCCGCTCCGCATTTTTCGCTGGCGAATTTTCTCTCCATAATAATCTTCAGCCATCGGCGCGATGGCGACCAATTTCCTATTTAAGCCGCGCGCAATCTCGGTCGCTGGAGGTACGTTCCAATCCCACCCAGTGATGTTCCACATCACCGGCTCCAATCCCAGCGCTCGCGCAACCCGCAATGTGGACGGCCGACGCCCGCCAAATGGCGGACGAAATAAGCGGGGCAATTCGCCAGTCGCGTCCGCGATGGCGTTCTGGCATTGTTGTAGTTCGAGCCGAGTCTGTTCCGCCGAAGCAAAAATCAGATTAGGATGCGTGAACGTATGATTCCCAATCGCATGTCCCGCGCGCGCGATTTCCCGAACGATGTCCGGGCGCTTCCACACAAATCGTCCAATCAAGAAAAATGTCGCCTTCACATCTTCTTTGGCCAACACTTCCAGCAACCGCAGCGTGTGCGGATCATTGGGGCCGTCGTCATAGGTGAGCGCCAGCGAAGCCTCCGGCGCGCTTTTTCCGGTGGGTGTGGTTTTCCCGGTAAACGTTGGGCCATACCATTGGGCTGTCGGCGCCATGGACTGATATCCAGCCGAGACGGCAGCCAATCCAATCGCGCTTAATATCGGCCCAATCATCGTGGATGTAATTATCGCCCCGTGATTGTAAATCGTGCAGGCGCGAGCGTCCCGCTCGTGGTTCCTCGCGCTGTTAACTCATCACGCAATTGATTCCTCCCTCTATCCGGGATATTCTGCCAAAATACTTAAGAGCCCATGCCCAATCTTTTTGAACTGCCCCGGTACATCGCCATTGAAGGTCCCATACGAGTGGGCAAGAGCACGCTGGCCCGAATGCTGGCCGAGCGCCTGAACGCGCAACTTGTGCCGGAGAGCGAGAACAACTCATTTCTCGCGCCTTTTTATGACGGAGAAAAGGGCGCTGGTTTTCAGGCGCAGTTTACTTTTCTCATCCAGCGCTTTGAACGTTTGAATGCTCTCGACATTGGGCCGCGCTCCCAGAAAACCGTGGTCAGCGATTTTATTTTTGAGAAAGACAAACTCTTTGCCTGCCTGAATCTCAACGATCAGGAACTGGAAACCTACAACCGCTATTACAATTTCTTTCGGGCACAACTTCCCACGCCCGACTTGGTGATCTATCTGCAAGCCACGCCGGAAGTTCTGAAGAAGCGTCTCAAGAAGAAAAATGCCCCCGGCGAGCGCGGGTTAAGCGAGGATTACCTTGAAGAAGTCGTCAAGGCTTACGAGCACTTCTTTTTTCACTACACCTCGTCCGACCTGTTGATTGTGAATACCTCGGAGATTGATTTCGTCGAGCGCAACGAAGATTTGCAGGAACTGCTGCGCAAAGTGTCCGCTCCGATTAAAGGCACGCAATATTTTCTTCCCTTGGGCAGCGGCGACGCGGCTGCCAGCGCCTGACCGGCCTACCGGGCGACGGATTTCGAGCCTCCTATGGCCGATAGTTTCCTGAAAAGTACGGCCTCTTCAAAACACGGTTAAAATAGTGGGGTTGCTCGCGTTAGCCTTCCAGAGCCGAGTTTCGTCTCTTCTTAACGACAGCATACTTAGAAGCGCGCGGTAGGCGTTTCTTTTGGCACGAACTTCTGTATTGCGGCACTGAACGATTCCCCAGGAAAGGTGGTACGACTTGCGAAGGAAATTATTGTGCAGTTTGTTTTTCGTCGCGCTGGCTCTCTCCAGCAACGCGCAAACTATAGTCAACTTGAAGAGTCAAGCTCCAGATGGCGCTCAACTTACTTTTCAACTCACGGACGGAACGGTTTTGGCCCAGGGTTACAACGATTCCGACTGGTGGTTGCTGACGCCCGACAACACCGGCAGCTATCAGAATGGCACGTGGAAGCAGGTGGCGAGCCTTCAATCGGGATATTCGCCGGAAGCGTTTGCCTCCGCCGTGCTCGCCGATGGCAGACTGATTATTGTCGGCGGCGAATATAACTTCGGCAACTTCACTTTGACCAACCTCGGCGCGATCTACGATCCCGCCGCAAATACTTGGACGCCGCTGACCTTACCCAAGGCGGTTTCTTTCGTTGGAGATTCACCCTCGCTTGTGCTGCCTAACGGTACTTTCGTCTTTGGCGACAAATTGGTGAAAGGTGACGTTGCGCTCAATCCGAAAACGATGACCTGGACGTACGGTTTTCCTCCCGGAAAAAGCGACTTCAACGCCGAAGAGGGTTGGACGCTGATGCCTGACGGTACCATCTTGACGGCTGACGTGAAGAATGCGCCCAACTCAGAAATCTTCAATCCGGCCGACCTCACTTGGACGAGTGCCGGCAGCACCATTGTCGATTTACATTCACCCTCGCCCTTTGGCTGCCTGAACTTTGGGCCGAACGGCGAGTATTGCTACTATCCGCCGGGAGAAATCGGGCCGGCGATCCTGCGCCCGGATGGTACCGTGTTCGCCACGGGGAGCACGCCACAAGGCGGCTCTTCGGGGAACACTGCTATCTATACTCCGGGAAAAAATGGAGCACCGGGCACGTGGAAGGCGGGGCCAAGTTTCCCTGCCGGGGATGATGCCGGCGACGAATTCGCTGCGCTCTTACCCAACGGCAACGTTCTGGTGGATGGCAATTCAGGTTCTTCCTATGAATTCGATGGGACCAACTTCACGCGCGGTCTTGCCACCAACTATCAGAGCCTGATGGTCCTGCCCACAGGCCAGGTGCTGTTAGGCGGTGCGCAACTCTACGCTTCAACCGGTACGTATCAGCAGGCCTGGGCGCCGACGATCACCTCGGCTCCGACCACTGTGACTCGCGGCTCAACCTACAAGATTTCCGGCACGCAGTTCAACGGCCTCTCGCAGGCCAACGCGTTCGGAGACGAGTATCAAACCGCGACCAACTATCCGCTGGTGCGCATCACCAATCAGGCAACCGGCCACGTTTTCTATGCGAAAACGCATGACCATAGCACGATGGGTGTCGCCACCGGATCCAAAAGTGTTTTCACCAACTTCGACGTCTCATCTACGACGGAGACTGGTGCGAGCACGTTGGTTGTCGTCGCCAACGGCATTCCATCGGCCTCGGTGAACGTTACCGTTCAGTAAGCCAACCCAGAAGAATAGCCCGACAGGCCCCGCGGAATCTCGCGGGGCTTTATTCTGCATGGATCGCTCTATATCTACTTCCCATACCTCGGCAACGGATAAACCGAAATGAGCTTGCCCATCTTCGAAAACTCTTCATCCGCCGTCACCAACCATGCGCCCTGCTCAATCGCCAGCTCAGCCGCGAAGGCATCCGCATATCCCAAACCATGTTTTTGCTTGAGCGCGCCCGCTCGCGAGGCCCGCGCGCGATCTGCGGCGATAGTCGCAATCGGCATTTCCAGCAACCTGTCCTCGGCTTCCGTGGCTCCTGCTTCGCCATGCAGCTTCCAGGCGATGTAGAAAACCTCGCCCCAATTCACCGCCGACATCAATAAAGGCGCGTCGTTCCGCGAGGCCTCGACCAGCAAGCGTCGTACTCTCTCCGCTGCGACTGCGCGATTCTCAATAAAGCCGATTAGAGCGTTTGCATCCAGCACGTACCGCCGCATCCTTATCCGGGACGCCGCCACTACTTGTCCCTCCGCCGCTCCCGCTCCCGCTCTTCAAAAATCGCGTCGAACATCGACGGCTCGCCCGGCTTCGGCTTCAAAAAACCCTGGATCTCATCCAACCGCTGTTCCGTAATCGGAGTCAACACGAACCGGCCCTGCTCGTCCCGCCATACGGCCGGAGTGCCTTTTTTCAGTTTGTAACGTTCCCGCA
>JBEKTR010000087.1:0-12751 GCA_049515835.1 Terriglobales bacterium | reverse complement strand
CTACAGCCTGCACGATCCTGAAAAGGATCTACGCCGCTTGCTGGTTGCCGATGCGGGCAGCCATTAATGGGGGTTTCCGACCAAGGCATACAGTGACGCCGGCAGATAATTACCGAATTGGCCGGATGGTAGGTTTTGAGCCGCCAAGGTACCTTGAGTGGAGTGTGAGGAAACTGCGGCCATGATCAACAGTAACAACAGCGTTGTAATCAAGGAAATACCGAGCCAATTTGTTGCAGGGGAAGCATGGTCGTTTTTGGAAGAAACGAAGCCGGTGTTTAAGCGACGCCGCCCGACCGTTGTCTTCGATTTCTCCCGTGTTTCAGCGATCGATCGTTCGGGAATTTTGGTTCTCGTGAAATGCTTTGAAGAAGCGCTTAAACAGAATGGTGACGTAAAGTTGGCGTCGATCCCCGCTGAGCTGGCGTGTACGCTTCAGCAAACAGGACTAGACCAGATTTGCGATGTCTACGATACGGCCCAAGAAGCGTCCGAGAGCTTTTACGAAGACGGTTGGGTTGACGACGCCTACATCGGCAACTTTGCACCAAGCGTGATTCATTCCAGCGGTGACTGAACTCAAGGGATGCGGAATCGATAATGGGAATGCCGGGCGCTATTGCTATTCGAAAGATGAAGAGCATGTTGTTGATAATCTGCATGCTTTTCTGGTTTGTCAGCTCCGCGTCTGCGCAACAAGCGAGTTCTAACGAAACGCTGCCCGAAAATCCCGCGATGGCTCAGGAACCCAACCCAACAACACCCTCCAATGTGCCTGTGGGTACGGCAGTGGCGCCAGTCGTGCCAGTTACAGGCGTAATGGCCTTCAGCCCGGCAGGAGCGGCGATTGCACCGGCGAAACAACACCGAACGCGCACCATATTGATTAGCCTCGGAATCGTTTTGGGAACCGCGGCGGCCGTAGGTACCGTTGTCGCGCTCGCCGATGCCAGCCCGAGCCGCCCCTCTGGGGCGCGTTAGTTGCATACATGGCAATGAATCCTGCGGACATGCCATTTATCGTCAGCTTCTCCGGAATTGACGGTGCGGGCAAGACCACACAGATTGAATCTCTGCGGCAAAATCTTGAAGCAAACGGCACGAAGATAAACCTAATTCGATTTTGGGACGATGTTGCGACTTTAAAGTGGCTTCGCGAGGCGTCGAGCCATACTCTGTTCAAGAGTGAGGTTGGTGTGGGTACGCCTAAGCATCCCGTAAACCGTAGAGATAAGAATATTCAGTCGTGGTACATGACGCCGGTTCGCTTCTTTTTGTATTTTCTGGATTCGCTGCGGTTGAATCTCATCGTACGAAAGACCAGACGTACTTCTGCCCATGTGGTCATCTTCGACCGATATATTTATGACGAATTAGCGAATCTGAATCTGGCCGGTTCGTCGTGGCAGAAATTGTTCGCCACATGCGCCTTGCGATGGACGAGCAAACCAGACGTGGCATTCTTGGTCGATGCCGATCCAGCGCAAGCGCGAGCGCGCAAACCAGAGTATCCGCTCGAGTTTCTACTTCGTAATCGTGAAGCTTATCTTGAGCTCAGCAGAATGGCGCCTGTGATAAGAGTGATCAAGGCGCAGACGGTTGGGGAAGCAAGTTCCGAGATTTTCGGGATATCTCTGCAGGCTCTAGGGTTGAGTCGCCCTAGGGTTCAGCCGGTCACGATGACGGACGCGGCCTAAATGGGCATGAAAAAACGCGGATGGCTTGCGGCCATCCGCGTTACGCACTCTACCAGTAGGTAAATGAGAAGTTGTCAACGTAGGTTGTGTAAGCCGATTGTTTCGAGTTTCCATCCATTTGATAGTTCACAGTGATACCCCACCACCCGCCTGGGCATGACCCGGGACTGTAAGATTTATTGAGGGTGTTGGTGACTCCGTTCAACGTAATGGATTGGAAGAGCAGAGTATTGTCGGACTCGCGTTGAACTTGAATAGTCACATGGTTCCATCCGTTGCTGACAGGATTGCATGCAAATCCAGTGGGAACCCACTTAGAATTCGCACTGTCCCAGATGTCCCAATCGTGGCCACCAGCTATCTCGCATTGAGTTCCCCAGATCAAGCTGAGGCCATTGAAGTACATGCTGATGTCGAATTCGAGTACCTGCGACAGAGACAAGTTCGATCCGTAGAAATAAGCGTCGTAGGTGAAGTTATGCAGCGTGGGCAGCAGAGTGTGATTGCTGTCGGGGATGCCTTGCGTCGAGTTTTGGCCGATTAAAGGATTCGTCCAGAGAACATCGGAATACGCCGTGGTCCCACCGATGTTGTACTGGGACGAATTGCCACTCATGGACGGAGACTTGATATGTTGTTCCATAGACCAGGTAACACCCGGTCCGCAATCGGTGCAGATGTTGTAATCGGGAGGATATTCCCCGTAAGACTTCCATCCCCCACTACCCTGCAAGGCAGAAAGTGTCTTGCCATTTCCGCCACCACCGCCGCCGGTGACAGTAATTTTGACAGGTGTGTAAGAGGCTCCGCCGCAGCGGTCCCACTCCTCGACGACTGTGTTGTAAGTCCCGGGGTTGAAGGACAAATTGGTATTGAGACTTGCACCGCCCACGACATACGTCAAGACGTTATTGATGTAGACGCCCATAGAGGCGACCCCTGTATTGCACGTCGTTGAGGCGGTCGCGACATAGTTCACTGGAGACCCTACTGAGCCACCGTTCGTCGGAGAAGTAACCGAAACGCCGGTTTGGGTACTGACGGTAATTGCAATCGGCGTGTAAGTGGCACCGCCGCAATAGTCCCATTCTTCTACGACCGTGTTGTATTTCCCGGGGCTTAGCGGCCAGCTCGTGCTTAGACTCGCGCCATCTTGCACGTATACGAGTTGGTTATCAACGTAAAGCCCCATTGAGGCCACGCCCTTGGTGCAAGTGTTAGTGGTTGCGGTGGCGGAATAGTATACCGGCGAGTTGACGGTCGCCCCGTTGGCAGGTGTGTTTACCGTAACAGTCGCAAAACCCGGTATTGCCCATGCCACAAATAAGACAGAGGTAAGCCACTTCTTCATTTCCTCATTCCTCCATGCCGGTTGAGAAACGCACACTCAGGAAAACGTGCGACTTCGTTTTGGGATCCAAAGGCGTCTACATGAAACGAAGATGGAACCCGTTTCAGCAGGTTAGCCCCTGAGTTTTTGCTGGTCAGCGGCGCGTGTTGATAGAAAAGTAATACGGTCTTTGTACACGGTCAATCAGGGGATCCCTTAGACGCGTATCCAAAGGTGCATTGAAATGAGAATAAAGGGAGAAGTTCCGAGCGTCTAGATATCAGAAGGGCTGATTAGAGATTTATTTTAAGATTTACCAAATTCCCTTGTCACTTCCGGTAATTTTTTGACCCGCCGCAGCGGCTACGGCAAGGCAAGGAAGAAGAGTGAGTCTGGCGCTACTTGCCAAGTCCCCATGAAATAGCATGGATGCCAATTGTGAGGCGTAGAGCTTCATGGAATGAGGCGCTATGGAAATGCGTAGAAATCCATTGCGAAAATAGACCTCGTTGGCATTGAATTTAGCCGACGCCCGAACCCACCGGGGGAGTTCGATGCCGAATCCCCGGTAACTGCGAACATAATCGGACACGATCACGAGAAATGTAGCTGTCCCCTCCCAAATACCGGCACGCAGTGCAGTGTGATGCAGCTTTTCGAAGTCTACTCCCAAGGGATCATTTTCCAGGAGGTGAAGGGTGTCAACAATATCGCATAGCCGAGCGTAGAAATGACGGTACATCCTCTGCAATGTGCAGATCATTAAGCGATCTTCGGGTGAGGCCACCCGAAAAGTCTTCGCGGGCAGCTGTAGTTGCCTAGCGCGAGCGCTCAGGCCATTAGCGAAGACCACATGCTCGCCGGTTTGGCCGAGACGGCCCACGTGAATTTCGACAAGCTCTGGGAGGCCCGGAACTATGAAATTCCATTTATTCGCCAGACGATCGCCCCAACTGCGAGGCGCAAGACCAGCATTAAAATGCGTCTTCAACAAGTCGACGACTTTGTGGGGATCGGAGTTCGTGTACAAATCCAAATCACTGCCCAAGTCCGGCCAGTGGTCCAACGATTTAATAACCGTTACGTCGCACTGATTTTCTTCGAGCACGCTACAAATCCGCGCAAGAAAGCCAACCGCAGTTCCCACTCTCGCCTGTTCGCGATTCATGGCCTCGAACGCCCAAGCCGCGCGATCTTTTTGTTGTTCGATTTGGGCATAAACCGGCAACGCACGCATGACTACGTGGTGTGATTGCGCCAATGCGAGCATTTTGTCGAGCACTTCGCGTCCGAGATTTTCGGGCTCAATTTCGGTCTCTGGCGCCGGGCTGAGTAAGAGCTGCGACAACAGAACAAACTCCGGCGGAGAATTGAAAGTCGCATTGCGAGAATCAAACGAGGTGGCTTTTAACGTAGAAGTGGTCATAAGGTCCTTATTGTGGAGTCGCAGAAGGAGATGGTGGCGGCTCTACGACTGGAGAATTGTCGCGATTCCGAAGCACAACAGGGATATTTTCTTTTCTTCGTTCCTGTTCCAGGACAGAAAGTTTTGTTCCCACCTGCCGGGAGCTGCCAGTTGCCGCTGAAGCAACATTCGAGCCTTCGGCATCACGATGAGTGGCCAAACCCACTGCGGCCGAGGAATCCTGAGCCAGTTTTGCTCGCTCGTAAAAGAACTGTGCTGTTTCGGAGTCGCCATTTGTTTCAGCTAGGAATCCTTCATTATTTAGCGAAAATGCACTCCGGGGATCCAGGCTGTATGCCTTTTGGAAGTCCTGTGAAGCCGTGTTCCAGTCGTTGCGGTTCATAGCGGCGACGCCTTGTACATTTAGGAGCGAAGCTTGCGCTTGGGCGGTACTTGCCGATTTGAGGCGCTGCTCGACAGCGGCGCCATTTGCGCGAGCGACTTCACTTACGGGCTTGCCACGCCATGCAGGGCTTGTCGAAGTGACCACAGAAGTCGGCGAGGAGTGGATGGACGCAGCTTGCTGGTATGACTTTTCGGCTTCCGCAAAGTTGCCTTGTGCTTCCTGAGCGACTCCGAGATTGTTCAAGGTGAATGGATTTTGCGGGTCACGCTGCAGAGTTTGAGTCAATACGAACTCCGCTTCCCTCGGTTGGCCCGATTCCAAGAGCCTTATCGCGTCGATATTGGCTTGATTTACTCGCAGTTCGCGATCCTCGATTCCTAAGGCTGCTTTGCGCATGGGCTGCCCCTTTAGCGATCGGACATTCGTGCGATCGATGGTTGCGTCCGTCGCTTGCTCAACCGCCAAACCGTAAAATTTCTGCGCACGATCCAGGTTTCCCTGGAGTTCCGCGGCATAGCCAAGGTTGTATAAGGTGAATGGGTCACTGGAATCGTACAAATAAGCCTTCATGAATGCGGCTTCCGCCCTGGCATACTGGTGTTTTTCGATTTCCGCAACGCCTTCACGATTCAGCTTTTGTACCGGAGTGAGGTGGCTTCGCCGGGGAATGGTGATTTTGAGTTCTTTGTCGGCAAAGGCTTTCTGGGATGGCAGCAAGAACATGAGTTGACCTAACAGGCACCATCCAGCACACAATTTGGCTAATTGACCCATATTCTGAAAAATAGCGCCGAAAAATCGCTTCAATTTGGATGCAAACATGGGAAATCTGTTGCCAAGTGGGGCCAGCAATTTAGCAGACCCAGACCACGAATTTCTGTGTAGAGGCATCAAAAACGACACGAAAATGAGAGAGTGGCGAGTCCAACACATGGCGAAACCTCTATGGATGCTCCCGATGCTGCTTATATGCGCTGCATTCGGGCAAGCAACTTCGTTGGCTTCGAGTGACACGACGGGTTCATTGCCTGCCGCTCCAACCGTGGTTAATAGTCAGTCTCCAGTCAAACCGCTGCCCGATCTTCCGGTTATGCCGTCAGGAAAATCGACGGTCGTGGGTGGCGAGATAAAACAATTGGATCGGGTCCGCGATCAAATTGTTTTGCGTGTATTCGGTGGTCACGATGTGAAGATCGCCTTTGACGTCCGAACGCAGATGTTTCGCGATGGGAAGTTGTGTCAGGTGAAAGACCTCCACACCGGCGATCACATTTCGGTCGAAACCATGCTCGACGGGAGTACTGTGTTCGCGCGGAGCGTTCATGCGTTGACTCAAGCGCCCGAGGGCGAAATGCAGGGCCAGGTAATTGAATTTGACGGCGGCCGCAGGGTACTCTTGCTACGAGACTCATTGTCTTCCACTCCGGTCAAATTGAACGTGCCCATTGGCACGCAGATTGTCGGGGTGGGGCAGGCGGCCAAAGGTGCAATCGGAGACTTAGCCCCGGGAACACTAATCGCAGCGGATTTTCAGGCGGGTGGTGGAGGAGTCGTGAGCCGCATTTCCATCCTCGCCACGCCTGGAAGTTCCTTTGTATTTACTGGGAGAATTGCTTTTCTCGATGTTCATTCTGGCAGGCTCGCGATTGTTGACCCTCGCGACCAGAAAAGGTACGACGTTACTTTCGACGAAACCCGATTGCCCGTAGTCGCCACTCTGCGAGAAGGCAACGATGTAACCGTGAGCGCCAGTTTTGACGGGAAGCTCTACATTGCTTCGCAAATCGCAGTCTCGGCATCGAGCCCGGAACCGTAAAGGGACCTACTTAAATCGATATCCGGCCTTTAATTCGCAGTGATAAACGGTTGTCTGGTCCTTGTTGTGACTTAGAGTGCATTCTCCCCAGCTCAGCGACAATGATGGACCAAGGGGGAAGACAATTGGTTCCCCATTTATTTCGGCCTCGAGGCTTGGACCTTCGGCAGCGACGGGAAGACTGAAACTCAACGAGGGACCAAAAATCACGGGATACGACTCGCGAACAAGATCGCTTACCATCGTGCGTACGACTTCTGCTTCGATAAGAAACGTCGCGGTGTCTGACCATGCTCTGGCGCTGATATCCAGCTGGCGCCCATCGTTAGTAATGACCTCGCGCTCGATCTTGGTAAATGGGCACGGCCCCGCGATGCAGGAAACGCGAATATTCCGAAACTCGCTCCCTTCACCTGCGTCGAGTTGCGTCGCGGCGATATTCGCTCGCCACTTTCCGTCAGGCGAACACGGAGGATTTCCTTTGCAAGGAAGGTTACCCGTATTTATTACTTGAAACGTTCTGACCGCACTTCCGATGTCCGAGGTTGTTGTGGTCTTCACCAGGTAGCGAACACGTAGGTTTGCGACTGCCGTCTCAGCCCGGTCGTCATCATGACGGGCGCTTTTATTCAACGGAGTCAGTTGGGCGATATAGAGCTTGTCGCCAATAAAATCCCGCATCGTTAGAGGTTGGTAATCGGCATGCTGAAAGTCGAGCGTAATAGCTTGCCGCCGTCGAAAGCCCTTTGGCAGGGTGAGACTGAATTGTCCGAGCTGGTCTGAGTTTGTCGCACTTTCTGTCGTCCCCGTGATAGCGGTGACGCGCACTCCCGCAATTGGGGCTTGTTTGTTTGGATCCGTGTCTTGGCGCACCACAGCGCCCAGGATGGTAACGCGCCGATGTTTGCGAACAATGGATAAGCTGATCCACAGGACGGCGACGAAAACAGCCACCGAAGTTAATAGAACGCTAATGTTTACAATTCTTCTCACAATAGAGTCGGACACCGTAGGGCGCCAAAAATGTTTAGATGAAAGACCCTAGATCCGCGTTTCACCATCTAAAATTGTACGATGGCCGGCTATGATCCGCTATATCGCGGGCTCTCTCGACGCGAATTATTAAAACGGGGCGTAATCGCTGGTCTGTCTCTGCCGTGTGCCTCCAAGGTTGCTGTCGCCACATCTTTTTTTCAAAAGGTCGAACCTGCGATAACGGCTTCGAGCCACGAAATTTCTGCCGACGACGATCGGTTACTGGAGGAGATTGAGAAAGCGCACTTTCAGTATTTCTGGGATCAAGCCAATCCTCTAACAGGGTTGGTGAGAGATCGTTGCAATGCTCGCGCCAACGACAATAGCATCGTTGCCAGCATCGCAGCGACGGGTTTCGGACTGACGGCGTTGTGCATCGGCGAAAGCCGTCATTACGTGTCCACGGACGATGCGCGCAACCGCGTCCTCGCTACACTTCGGTTTCTTTGGAAGAAACTCCCAACGCATCGAGGGTTCCTATACCACTTCGCAAATGTGAACACCGGTGAACGTGTGTGGGATTCCGAAGTTTCTTCGGTAGACACGGCCATTCTTCTTTGCGGGATTCTTACATGCAGGGCACACTTTGAATCGCACTCCGAAATCAGCAATTTGTCTTACGAAATCTTCAATCGAGTTGACTGGACATGGCTCTCGGAAGACACCACACTGCTGCCTCACGGTTGGCGTCCTGAAACAGGTTTTTTGCCTTATCGCTGGGACTACTATAGCGAACTAATGATGATGTATCTGCTGGGGCTTGGCTCGTCAGCCTATCCGTTGAACGTAGACGTGTGGAACGCGTGGAAGCGCGTGAAATTCGAATACGACGGGCTGCGTTATATCGGTTCGTTTGCTCCTCTTTTCGTGCACCAATACTCGCAGGCCTGGTTTGATTTTCGTAATAAACGCGACAAATATGCGGACTATTTTCAAAATTCAACGATTGCGACGGAAGCCCATCGTAGATTTTGTATTGAGCTCACGAAGCAATTTCCCGATTATTCCGAGGATCTTTGGGGGATAACATCCTCCGATTCCGAACTCGGATACGTCGTGTGGGGTGGGCCGCCGGCGCTCGGGCCTATCGATGGAACAGTTGTACCTTGCGCTACAGGAGGGTCCCTTCCATTTCTACCAAAGGCAACTTTGAGAGTGCTCCACAATATACGCAACCATTATCCCGCTGCCTGGAGCCGTTACGGTTACGTAGATGCGCTTAATCCTCTAAAGCAATGGTTTGGCCATGATGTCATCGGAATTGATTTGGGAATTACGTTATTGATGGCTGAGAATTTGCGAACGAATTTTGTCTGGGAAACATTCATGAAAAACGGGGAAGCTACAAGAGGTATGGAGCGCGCCGGATTTCAACCATACACTCCCTCGAATAAACCTTTGTTCTAGCGGATCTCAACCAGCGCTAGGCCATGAGCAGGTATGGAAATCGCCAATCGGCGGTCTCGAATTTTCATTGGATCTGGTGCGGGCAATTCGGCCGCTTTCTGCAAATCTCTAATTTGTTTCACCGTGGGATACCGTGGCGATCCCATATTCACATATGTTTTTCGAGCATCGCCGTGCTCATCATCAACACGGTAGAGCAAGGCCTGCTTTACATCTTTACCTGTAAAGTTCAAATCGAATGTTCTCGTAGGGCCTTTTTGATTCGGTTCGGCATAGTTCCAGATCGCGATGGCATAAGATCCGTCACTGCGTTTCGTTGCCAAAAGCGAATCAGAGTTGACTGAGATGCGTTGTTCTCCAAGGCGATGAAGAGTCAGAAAGGCATTGTAGGCCGGTTTCGGAATCCCCCGTTCTGCAATCAAACCATACCCTCCATAAAAGGGCGTCTTTACTATTCCTTGCTCTTCAAAGACGTCGGAGAAGGTCCAATACGACATCATGCTGACCATGCCGCTGCATTGCCGGATGGTCTCGGCAAGCCACGGTCCCATATAAGTAGAGTCGGTGACGCCAGTGAGATTGCGATATGTGGCGTTGAATTCGCTCCATATCAAAGGAAGCCGCGGCATGGAGGACGTAGCAATTTGATCATGCACTTTCTTTACAGCCCGGCAGACCATCTCGCTCCGAGGAATCTGTTCCGTAGTATCGAAAACATCCTTCGGGGTGTCGTCACCATAGACATGGGTGGAAACGAAATCTACGGGAATTTTGTTTGTGGCACAGTGGCGGATAAAAGCGTCCACCCACGCCGCTTGTGCGGTTGCCGGGCCGCCGATACGCAACTGGGAGTCAATGCTTTTTACCGCCTTCGCCGTGTGATCGTAGAGCTCCCAGTAGCTCTCCTGTGGAGGCTCGCCCGACCAGAAATCCAGATTCGGCTCATTCCAAACCTCGAAATACCAGGAACGAACCTCTTCATCGCCATAGCGATCAATCAAGTGCTTAACAAAAGCAGAAATCATCGCATCCCACTTGGCCCAATCTTTTGGCGGAGAAGTATTTGGCTTGTACCAAAAAAAATGCAGCGCGCTAGGATTAGACGCCAATTTGACCGGCATGAAGCTTAGCTCGACAAAGGGCTTAACGCGGTCCGCTAAGAGCCCATCATAAATCTGGTCCACGTAAGAAAAGTTGTAAATTGGTTGCCCTTGAGCGTCTTCGTCATACACACCAATTTCATCATGGAAGATTGCGTGAAATCTCACATACTTGAAATCAGTGGCTGCGTGAACAGCCCGTAAATCGCTCCGATAGTCGTTTCTTAGAGACAATATCGCGCGTCCTGAGCCAAACATTTGCTCCCAAAAGTGAGGGAATTCTTCGGACGGGCCGTCCAAATTGATGTTTATTTTTTCGGGCACTACTGCTCCTGGAATCTGGGCGCCACATGGGCGGGCCGCGCTCCAACATAGGAAATAAAACAAAATCAAATAAGGCCGGAGCATGGGCGAGTTCATGGATTACGCGGCCAGCCTGCGTGATCCTGACGGTAGATTCATCCGCGTTACTGGCCTTTCCTGAAGTAGAAGTTCTGTGGCTTGCACGTTGGGATTTTTGTGAAACCACCGCCGCATGACGCCATCACATAAGAAATTTGCAATCGCAAGCAAACTCATCCCCTGGTGATGCGCCATCCAAGATTTCACAAGCACAGGTCGCCGAACACGCTTCTTAGTCACGGGATCCGTGTAATCAGCCGCTTCATAGAAGCCGAGCGACCCAAGCCAATCTGAGCGCTCCATCGTACGTAAATTATGGAACGCTTCGGTTGGAGTGATATGCAATGCAAGCAAAGTTGAATAGGGCGAGATAACAAGCGATTGGTCTTCTTCGTTTCGTAATGCCAGATCGGACACGCCGAATGCAAAATATTTGTACGCACCGTCAGGGTCGCGATCGGCATAACCTGATTCAGATATTCCCCACGGCACATGTTTGTGTTCCGCATATTTGCGTTGAGAATGGACCGCTTCAGCGCATGCGCGGTCGAGCAGAGTGCCAGGGTACGTTTCCATCCACAGGGTCGGCATGAGGTATTCGAACATCGTGCCCGCCCAGGAAAGCAAAACAATCCGTCCATGATTCAATTTGTGGCGCCGGCCGAGAGTAAACCATGATTCTTGAGGAATATCGTTCTTGGCGATCGCGACGAACGATGCCATGCGCGATTCTGACGCCAGCTGATCGTAACAGGCATCACTCGTCTTCTGCGATGCAGCGTCATAGGAGACTGACAGCTGCTTGCGTTGGGGATGCAACATGAAGGTGAAGTCGGTATTTTCAGCAAAATCTCCGGATCGAGAAGCGATCGTCTCCAGTTGATGAATCAATTCAACAACTTTATTGCGCGCATCAGGGAGCAATTCTGAAAGCCGCTGGCAAGAGCGCCGGTGGGTCGCGCTGAATGTGGTCGATTCCGGCAATTCCGAAACTAGCGCAATTTCCAGTTGCAGGGCATCAACGAAAGCGGGCAACTTGCTCAATGCAATTGAGTTCCATTTGCCCCAGTCCAAACCGGGCAAGCTCTCTTCGAGCGGGCGAAATTCCGGCCGAAGCCACGGCGTAAAGGCTTTCAATGTTGAACGAACATGCTCGATTCTCAGTTTTGCCTGATTTCTGAACCAAGATGCTTCGTCTGCACGAGCGTGCGTGCTGCGTTTACTCTCCAGCACGTCGAGTGGGAAATCTTCGAATGCCTCAATCCAATCGTGCTTACTTAGACGAGCGAAATTCCTGACGACGCGATTCGGCAAAGCACGAAGCTTCACAAGTTCACAAAGATGATCTAACAATCCATGCGCCTGCGTATCTTGAATTAAAGGGCTGCGAAGCTGATCGAGACAGCCTTGTTCGAGGGTCCACAGAGATGCGACCAGATTCCCGCTGTCCACGGACGAAACGATCCAAGGAGCGAGAGCCTGCAAGGTTAAGTTGTCGTACCAATTATAGAAATGCCCGCGGAACTTTGGCAGGCGGTCCATGCTAGAAAGGGTTTTTGAGGTAAAGTCAACGAACTCGGGCAGCGTTAAATAGCCCAGCTTGATGGCGGATTGTCTGGCATTCAACAAAAATCCCAAGTTGGTGGGTGAGAGACGGTTGTCTACAAATTGTGGATCCTCACGCACATTGTCGGGAACCAGCCAGTGGTTGGACTCGTTACTATGGTCCGCAAAATACCTCCATGTACGCAAACCGATTCCTCGAAGCAAAAGTTGTTCATTTTCGGTTTCGGGTCTATGCGAAGGTTGAGGCGGCCGATTAAGCCAAACGGATATAAATTTGCTTGAGGCCCAAAGCGCGAGCACCGGCAACGCCGCCAGGAGTGCGATTGGCCGAATCGCAAAAACGAAACCTCCAATAGCAAAGGCCAGCGCCGGCGTCCAATCCAGATAGATGTCTAGGGGCGTCCGCCGAGTTAAAGCCATTTCCTCTTCGGCTGAGGTAACCCATTCCAGCATCTTTCTCCCGGTGAAGAAACGGCGGATCAAAGCCCGCACCATGGCATCGAGCGACACCAACATTTGGTGGGCAAGAAACATCAATGTAAGCGTGGATCCGATGGTTGCCGTTAATAGATTGCCGAGAACAGCGC
>JBEKTR010000086.1:0-12838 GCA_049515835.1 Terriglobales bacterium | reverse complement strand
GAACTCGCTGTGTTTCTTCTGCTGCTGGCGGTTGGGCTGAGCGTTTGGAAATTCCGGTCGCTTGAGCCTGCTAGGTATCGGAGTCGAACGACGCAAATCCCGGCTCCGATTGCGGTGAAATTAGTGCCGCCTACGGCCGTAACCGAGGCGAGTCCGATCCACATAACACCTGCGCCGCTGGGTAAACCAACAGAGCAGCATACGGCAAATCCCGGTTCGCAGCCGTTCCAGCTCCGCATTGTTGCGCGGGAGGATTCCTGGATTTCGGTAAGCGGGCCAGGGGACGAGATTTTTCACCAAGTATTGAGCCCACCTGAGGAGAAATCTTTTCATTCGACCAGCCGAATCGTCGTTAAAGCCGGCAATGCCGGTGGACTTGCCTTTTTCTGGAATGGCCGTGAGCTCCCCGTGCAGGGAAGAGAAGGGGAAGTCAAGACTCTCATCTTCGACAACGCCGGCATTCACCAGCCTCCACCGGCCGCGACGCCATAACCCAGAGTTGACATGTTCTGCGTCTAACGTCACGCTGTCTCATGCGCAAATTAGTTTGTCTTCTTCTCGCGCTTGTCGGGGTTGCATACGGCCAGAGCCAGTCTTATTTATTTGCGTGGTCGGGCGACGATGCAAGAGCGAGCAACGATTTTCTGGCTGTGATCGATGCTGACGCGGGTTCGCCGAAATATGGGCAGGTAGTGGCATCGGTCGCGGTTCCAGGGCCAGGCGGAATGCCTCATCATACCGAACTAGAAATGCCCGACGGCGGATTCTTGCTGGCGAATGCATTCGACAGTGGTCGGACGGTTCTATTCGATCTCAACGATCCTCTACATCCTAAGGTTGTTACCGCATTCGGTGGTTTCGACCGTTACATTCATCCACATACTTATGTGCGTTTGCCCAACGGGCCCATACTGGCCACGTTTCAGTATCGCGACGGTGATGATCCTAAATCTGATGGTGGTGGACTCGTGGAGTTTGACCAGCGCGGACAACTCATCCGTGCCAGCACCGCGATGGATCCTGCGGCAAAAAACGAACTGATTCGTCCTTATAGTTTAGTAATCGTGCCGGCTCTTGATCGCATTGTCAGCACTAACACGGCAATGCACGACAAAGATGGTGAAAGCCGCACGGTGCAAGTGTGGCAGCTAAGCAATCTGAAGCTGTTGAAGACCGTGGTTTTGCCGACAGGACCAAAGGGATACGAACAGAAATATCCGGGGGAGCCGGAACTGCTCGCAGATGGGAAGACCGTGCTCGTCCATACATTCGCTTGTGGGTTGTATGAGATGCAGAATCTGCAAAGTGACCACGTGTCGGCCCAGTACCTTAAGACTCTTGATGGAGAGCAATGCGACGTTCCTGTACGCATTGGGCACTATTGGGTGGCTGCGCAATCATCGGTCCACGCCATAGCGGTGTATGACATCGCCGACCTATCGCACATTCGCGAGGTGTCCCGAGTCAAGTTCGATGACAAGCAAAAGCCGCACTGGCTTTCCGCCGATCAAGATGGCCGCCGCATCGCCGCGAACTCCGGAGAATATGGGGAGCACCGTTTGTACATTCTGAACTTCGATCCGCAGACAGGAGTCCTGCAACTAGACGAGAAGTTTCGCGACCCTGGTAGCGACCGGGCGGGCGTTAGCATGGACGGCAAGGCCTGGCCGCATGGATTTAAAGGCGATGCCTACGCACACGGAACGGTCTTTTCGAGAAATTCGAGCGCAGAGAAACGTACGATCCCGGGATATTGAGAACCAAAGCCATCGAACTAGTTGAGCTCCAAAAGCGTATATTACTGGAGCAATGAGGAACTGCCTGTGAACGATGCGCCTAACGATTTCATTCCGCAAAACGATTCGTCTGATCTGTCGAGCCCACAGTTGCTTCTGCCCACGCCTCCGTCTTTCTTGAATTGGGTCTTTTTCGGCCCGGATGGGCTGCGTGCTGGGTGGGGGTTGCTGGCTTTTGTCGCAATCTTTGCAGTCTTAGCATTCAGCATCAACTTCACGCTCCGCCGGCTAGGCGTGCCCAGGACGAATCCTGCGGCGGAGATGTCGCCGCTGCTCGGAATTCTTGGCGAAGGCGGATCGTTCCTGCTGATCCTGTTGGTCACCTGGATCATGTCGCGAATTGAACGACGCCCGCAATCCGTTTATGGATTGGGCGGTAATCGCAAGTGGCCGCACTTTCTTGCCGGTATCGGTTGGGGTTTTGTTTGTCTGTCTTTGTTGGTTGGGGCTCTCCTGTACGCAGGCTTTCTCGTAATCGACAAGCGCCTTCTTTTTGGCGGCGAGCTCCTGCGCTACGCCATTGTGTGGTTCGTTGGCTTCCTTTTCGTGGGACTGGTGGAGGAATATCTAACGCGTGGCTACGTCCAGTACACCCTCACCCGTGGATTGGCAGGACTCTACAGGCATGTGTTCCAGACCAAGCATAGTGCCGCATTAGGATTCTGGACGTCGGCGATTGTATTCTCATTTCTGTTTGGCCTTGGTCACAGTTCAAACCCCGGGGAATCTCCACTTGGCTTGGTCTCCGCAGGTCTCGCCGGTGTGGTCTTTTGCCTCAGCCTGTGGCGTACCGGATCTCTGTGGTGGGCGATTGGTTTTCATGCCTCATGGGACTGGAGCCAGTCCTTTCTTTATGGCGTTGCCGACAGCGGACTCATGGTGCAACACCATCTATTCGCGACTCATCCCGTGGGAAAGCCTATCTTGAGCGGAGGCGCCACCGGCCCTGAGGGCAGCAGCTTCATCCTGGGCATTTTTGTACTGATTGCCTTGATTATTTTCTTCACCCTGCCGCGGGGACAAGGGTATGTGGCAAATCTACCTGGCAATCGTGCAGATCAGTAACGCACGCTTCGGTCACGAATTCTACCGCTGCGTCATGACCATCTCGCCGTTTTCCACTTTGAATCCGCCGACATTTTCAGGCAGTTTCATCCGGTCGCGCTGTTCGGAGAGCTTTTTTTGCAGAGCTTCGTTCACAAGCGACACTGGCACGTCGAGATCCCCAATCTTAATCTGGGTTGGATCAAACGTTGCGTAGCCATCCTTGGACGCCAAATGTCCAGCCAACGTCACCCAAACTGATTTGCCGCCGATTTCTGTCAGGAATTGGCCTTTCGCGATGTCACCTTCAAAACTAAGCTGATAGTCTTTGACGTCCGGCTCGCCCGGCCCCACGACAGAATCAGCCGAGGTCAACGGCCCGCTCTGTGAACCGTCGGTCCCGGACGGAAGACCGAGAGCGCTGAGATTGGCTGATGTTGACTGGCTTGGTTGGGACGAGGTGGGCTGAGACGACTGCGGTGACGGTTGTGACGGCCAGTTGGCAGCGGCCGGATTTCTTCCGGCCGATTGCTGTACGGCTGCTGGCATGGTTTTGGCAGCTTCGACCAACGCGGCTCGGAGCTCATCTGCACTCAAGTGAACCTCTACGGGCGGCTGCCCTGGGGTTTTCGGCGCTTCCAGTTGTTCGAGTTTGTTCTCAAACGATTGGGCGTTCGCTGCCTGCGCCGCTGAAGTCATCGGTGGCGCAACTGGTTGCGGCCGCTTCAGCACAAGAACGAGCGCCACTACAGAAGTGACCAGGGTAGCGATGCTGACGATGCGATCCAGTTTCCACTTCATAAAGCGCCCTCCGCGTCCGCGATTAGCACTCTAAATTCTAGCCTTTGTCCGAGCATCGCTTCAGGTTACAAAAGGGCTTGGCCGGAAAGCACGGAAACAGTGCCTGCACATCTGCATCAGGCGCTTATGAGCCAAACCAGGACGCTTCGTACCGCGTGGACCGGCAGAATCAGGATCCACAAAGGCAGTAAGAGCAGCATGGTGAGACATCCGGTAGCCATGGGCGGCGGTGTAATACCAGATTTATGTTGTTTCATGGACGACTCCTGTCTTTAGCATAAACGTACGACGTAGAAGCCGCAGCTGAATCCCGATATGAGATGCTCGAAATGTGCGGAAGTATTTGACAGTTGCACTCCCTCTCGGCGTTTTTATTCTGGCGGTGATGCTTGGTTGGGGGTTGGATGCCTGGCGCGAATACTTTGGGAATCCTGAGCGTGCAAGCGTAATCGTCCTAGCGCTTGTCGCCGGGGCCACCATCTTAGTTCTTGACCTCGACTTCGATGTGTTTCGCCCGGGACAATTAAAGCTAGGCCATCAATCGCTTCTTTTGATTGTGCTTACCGTTGCCTCGTTAGTGTTGCTATGGTTCTTGCCGCACGCGGATCACAGGCAGATTCTTACGATCAGCCACCCGGCACTATGGCGTGGTGTTGGACTAGCGCTTTGTACAATCGGGGTACTTGTCCGCCTGCTGGCGCTCGCGAAATTAGCCAAACAATTCAGCGCCTACGTTACTCTCCAGGAAGGACACGAATTGGTGCAGTCCGGAATCTACAGCGCGATTCGGCATCCACTGTACTTAAGTCTCCTGCTCTTAGGACCTGGCTTTGCGCTCGTCTTTCGCAGTTTGTTGGTTTGGCCTGTCCTGGCAGTGACCTTAGCGTTCATAGGCAGCCGCATTCACCAGGAAGAACGGTTGCTCCGAGCGGCTTTTGGATCCGACTTTGAGCAATACCGCAGCCGAACGCGGGCGCTTATTCCGTTTGTTTTCTAGTAACCGCATCTAGCCTCGATTGAGATGCTACTTCTTTTCGGGCTGCTTCGCTTCTGGTTGAGCGCCCGGCATCGTGTTTTGGAGCGGTTTGCGCTCTTGCTCGTCGAGTTCCGGATGCGGCAGCGGTTTGCGCGGCATCATCTGGTCGCGCATGGCGGTGTTATAGACAAAAATCGCCTCCACGACCGCGGCCTGCTGAAGGTCTGCAGGAATTAGCCGCTCATAAACGTCCATATTGGTGTGGACGCTACGCGTTTCGTAGTCCAAGGGCTCCTGAATGAACTGAAAGCCGGGAAGGCCGACATCATCGAAGGGCATGTGATCGGTGCTACCAGTCAAGCGCCCGCTAACCGTCGTGACATCGAGGTCTTTCAGTGGCGCAATCCATTGCTGAAAAATCGGAATGGTAGCAGTGTTTTCCTGCGCATAAATTCCGCGTAATTTTCCGCCGCCGTTGTCAATGTTGTAGTAGGCCGAAAGCAGCTTGTGTTCAGGTTTGAGCGTAAGTGGGCCACCGGGCTTTCGCACAAAGATGGGAACATTGAGTTGCTCAGCCGTGGCGGAACGAGGGAAGCTGCCAAAGTGTGAGGTAACGTACCCGTAGGAGCCGAATAACCCTTGTTCTTCGCCACTCCATAGAGCAGCGCGAATCGTCCGTCGCGGCTGCACATGCAAAGCAGTCAGAATGCGCATGACTTCCATGGCGACAATTGCGCCCGCCCCGTCATCGGTGGCGCCTGTTCCTGCGATCCAACTGTCGAGATGGCCGCCTACCATCACGACCTGATCTTTCAATTTAGGGTCGGTACCTGGAATCTCCGCGATCGAATCGAACCCATGTTGATGATCACCGGTGAAAACCGTATCCACGTTCATCTCGATCGTCACAGGCACGTTTGCGGCAAGCAAACGTGAGACGCGGCCATAATTCTCGAGGGCCATCTTCGCGATGGGCAGACGGTTAGCATGATCTCGCTGATAAACAAACCAGCCGAGCGAGGGCCCGCCGATATCGTCATCGAGCGTGCCGCTGGTGCAGCAGCCGGGAACGACAATCGCGAGTGCCTTCTCATCAGTGATGAACTTTGCTTCTTTTTCAAGAAAGCCGACTCGCTTGTTAAAAACGTCTTCCATCTGGTCGAGCGGAAGAACATGCTGCGCGCCGAGATCTTCATCGGTATAGCCAAAATGAGAAATGTCGGCGAGGGCCTTGTCGTCGTAGCGGGTCAAAAGAGGCGCATCCTGCTTGGTGATCTCCGGAACTTTGCCGAGAAACACAATCTTGCCTGCAAGTTTCCCTTTGTACGGATCCAGGTCCTTTTCTTCTTTGGCGACAACTGAAACTGCCGGGGCGGTGATCGGGCCATTGGTTGCTGGGGACCATGGTGTCGCTTGAGCAATAAAAACCGCCGTGTCAGGGGAAGCCATGCGAATCCAGGTGTTACGTTGCTGCCAGCCCATGCCGAATTCGCCCCAATCTTCCAAATGCACACTGGTGCATCCCATCGCCATGAATTGCTGCTGCGTCCAGTCATAGGCGCGCTGCAGATTCGGCGAACCCGTCAGGCGCGGGCCGATGCCGTCAAAGAGTCCCGAAGCGTATTCCATGATGTGTGAATGATGGAAGCCCTCGTCGCGAATCTGCTGGTACATATTCAGATCGATAGATTCACTCGCCGGTTGTGCTTGGGGCTCAGTTTTGCTGTCTGCGGCGTAAAGCATAGCGCAGGCAACGAACGCGAAGGCAACGATGGAAAGACGGACGGAATGAGACATGGCATCTCCGGGGATAGGCGATTTGGAACAGGTATTTATACGTACAGACGGGTTATCTAGTTCACCCAACCCAAAATAGACGAAGCCCCAACTCTTTGGTCAACATAACAGTTGAAAAAGAATCAGGGCTTCGATCCTGGTTACGATCTTATTGCGCCGCGACAGGAGTAGCTTGCTCGCGGTCAACGTCCTTCAGCCGGGCAGCTTTACCGCGCAATGCGCGCAGGTAATAAAGTTTGGCACGGCGGACTTTAGAGGAACGCACAATCTCAACTTTGTCGATCACGCGCGAGCGCTCAGGGAAGATGCGCTCCACGCCCTGGCCGAAGCTCATCTTGCGAACGGTGAAGCTAGGTTGAGCACCCCGGCTGCGCGAAATTACCACGCCTTCAAACGCTTGGACGCGTTCTTTGTCGCCTTCTTTGATCCTTACATGAACCCGAATGGTGTCGCCGGGCACAAAAGTGGGCATGTTAACTGGTTTCGATTTAGCCAGCAGCTTTTCAATGATTTGGTTTCGCATGATTATTTCCTTCCTACTGAATATCGTTATTTCCTGCTCCGGCCTTAATGCTCGCCAGCAATTTCTCGTCTTCTTTACCCAGCCTTGCCTCTTCTAACAGATCGGGACGGTTGCGCAAGGTCTTTTCCAACGCTGTCTTCCTCCGCCAACGGCGAATCTCATCATGATTGCCCGACGACAAAATCTCCGGAACCACCATGCCGCGAAAATCAGCTGGCCGCGTGTAATGCGGATAATCAAGCAATCCGCCGGAGCCGCAAGTCGAATTGGGGCCGTCGCCGGTTGGGTTTTCACCATGAGCCGTAAACGATTCCTGTTGCGCGGATGCGTCGTTCCCAAGCGCACCTGGAATTAATCGCGTGACTGCATCAACTATAAGCGCGGCGCCAATTTCTCCGCCGCTTAGAACAAAGTCGCCTACGGAAAGCTCGCGATCGGCAAGATATTGACCGACGCGCTCATCCACGCCCTCATATCGGCCGCAGATCAAAACGATTCGATTAAGCTTCGCAAGTCCATGCGCGATGCTTTGGTGAAACCGCTTGCCTTGCGCGGAAAGCAAAATCACGCTTTCGTTTCGAGCAGTTCGCTCCGCTCGCGCCGTAGCGCCCATGGCTTCAATACATTCAAAGATCGGTTCCGGCTTGAGCACCATGCCCTCGCCGCCGCCAAATGGGCGGTCATCTACAGTCTTGTGGCGATCACGCGTAAACGCCCGCAGATCGTGTACTGCAATCTCCGCCAACCCCGCTTCCCGGGCCCGGCGGATAATGCCGAAGTCCAGCGGCCCGCGAAAGAAATCCGGAAAGATCGTGACGATGTCGATCTTCATTTGGCGGACCTAAAATCTCACCGCAGAGTTCGCTGAGCGCGCAGAGAAAATCAATTCATTCTTTCTTGTCTCAGCGTTCTCGGCGGTTCAATGCTTTTTCTTCTGCGGTCAGCGGGGCGTTCAGTTCCAACATGCCTTCCGGCAACTGCATCACGATCTTTTTCTGCGCGAGATCCACGCTTCTTATGTATGCCTCAGCGTAAGGAATCTCGTACCGTGTCTCGCCCGACTTCACAATCAGCAGCGGCGCTTCACCGGCCCCGAACTGAACATCTTCTACTATGCCGATTTCGCGATCACCGTCGAAAACCAACAACCCGGCTAAATCGCTGACGTAATTCCAGCCGTCCTCTAACTCTGCTCTTTCAGCCTTTGGAACCTGCAACTCACACTTTAAGAGCGCTTCAGCATCGCTGATCGAATCAACATCAACGAACTTCAAAACCAAGCCGCCTTTGTGCGGCCAGAAATTTTCTAGTTTCAACTCGCGGCGCTCCGAATCTTCTCTCAGCGCCCACAGCTTCATGCCTTCATGAAACCGGCCGGGGACATCGCTGTGAATTTCCGCGGCGACTTCTCCATGCCGCCCCTGGGTCTTCACGACTCGTGCCAACGTGATGAAGTCCCCAGTGATAGGATTCACCCAGTTCTCGCCTACTCGAGAATCTCCAACTCGTAACGGCGGTTGGTTTTTGCGCCAGCTGCGCGTAGCAGATGCCGCAAAGCCCGAGCCGTTCGGCCTTGGCGCCCAATAATTCGGCCCATATCATCTTCGGCCACGGTGAGTTCGAGCACGATTTCGCCGTCTTCGTCGAACGATTCGACCAGGACTTCAGCCTGATTTTCCACCAGCGCTTTGGCGGCATGTTCCATCAAGGCCACCATGTTGGGCGATTGCTCACTCATTTAGTTTTCCTGACTGATTTCCTCAAGAAGACGAACTACGACGCAGCTGAAGCTGCGGGTACGGGCAGCTTCAAAATCTTGCCCACACGCTCCGACAGTTGAGCGCCTTTTGAGACCCAGTAGTCAATCCGTTCACGCTTCAGCTCAAAACTGGCCGGGTTGGTGCGGGGATTGTAAATGCCCACCACTTCCACCGGACGGCCATTGCGCGCGCGTTCCTTCTCAATCACCACGACGCGATAATGCGGTTGTTTTCGCGCACCCACGCGCGACAGACGAATCATTAACACAGAGCTTGTTTCCTTTCCTAATTCCCTTCAGGAGGGGTGAGACAAACCATTATTATGCCGTAATTTAGCGGGAATGGCAAATGAATCGCCCCATTACCTCAGCCGGTATTATGCAAACCCGCCGCGATACCATTGATCGTTGCCCCAAGGGCGTAATTCATTTTGGAATCTGGCTCACCCTCGGGCCGCCCTCGTTTTCTTCGCAGCAATTCCACCTGGATCAAGCTCATTGGATCTACATACGGGTTGCGCAAGCGAATGGAACGTGAAAGCACCGGATTGTGCTTCAGTAATTCACTTTGCCCCCTAATTCTCAAAATTGTTTGTCGCGTGCGCTCAAATTCAGTGGCCAGCACTTGCCAAACTCTTTCCCGAAGATCTTCGTCAGTGATCAGAGATGCATACAAACGAGCGATAGCGAGGTCGGCCTTGGCCATGGCAAGCTCAACATTGCTGAGGAGGTCTGAAAAAAGTGGGAATTCTTTCGACATTTCTGTTAAAAGACGCTCGTTCTCGACGCTTGCCGACGCAAAGCGTTGCAGGGCATAGCCGACTCCAAACCACGCAGGCACGGCATGCCGGCTCTGCATCCAGCCAAATACCCACGGAATGGCGCGCAAGTCTTCTAAGCGACGACTTTCGTTGCGGCGCGAGGGTCGCGAACCGATGCGCGCGTGCTCCAGTTCATTGACCGGAGTTGCTTGCTCGAAATAGCGCAGCACGTCAGGATTTTCGGCGATGTTTTCGCGATAGAATGCGAATGCGTCGGCCGACATTTGCTCCATGGCGTCGTTCCAACAAAGGTCGTCACCAGGTTTTGATCCATCGGGACGCAGCAACGCATCCAGGCAGGCGGCAATCATGATTTCAAGATTCCACTCTGCAAGCACAGAGTCGGAATATTTCCAGTTCAAGACTTCTCCCTGTTCCGTCATGCGAATCTCGCCCGAAAAATCGCCGGCTGGTTGGGCCAAAATCGCCGCGTGAGTGGGTCCGCCGCCGCGGCCGACTGTGCCTCCGCGTCCGTGAAACAAGCGGAGCTTGACATTGTTTTCCCGTGCGACCTGGTGCAATTCACGATGGGCTTTGTACAACTCCCAAATACTGGTCAACATCCCGCCATCTTTATTGGAATCCGAATAGCCAAGCATCACTTCCTGCCATCGCCCCCACGAATTCAACAGCGGCTGATAGCTTAGATTGCTCCACACTCGCGACATAATTTTTGCGGCGCGACGCAACGCCCCAATTGATTCAAAGA
The DNA here is from genome assembly GCA_049515835.1 of Terriglobales bacterium. Lineage (GTDB taxonomy): Bacteria > Acidobacteriota > Terriglobia > Terriglobales > Acidobacteriaceae > JAJPHW01. Next base: position 2,612 of record JBEKTR010000086.1, on the reverse strand, counting down.
GGGGAACCGGCATAAGACCAGGGTCATTGTCTGATGCGGCAATCTGAACTCCACAGATGCTGGCGATGCGTACGACTGCGAAGATATCGTCTTCGTTCTCGGCGCCACTAATGATGTACGCGCGAATCGCTTGCGGAGGGTAGATTTTCTTCAGCTGCGCAACATTCTCGAAAGTATCGAGAATATCCCGTGAATCTGAATGTAACGTCGCTGGAAGCTGGGCGGTTAAAAGTGAGGCTTCGCTCAGTTCGCCCAATAATTTTGAATGAGCCTGCGCGTGCTGGCGAATGTCTAGCGTGGACAGGTGAAATCCGAACGTGGGTACCTTGCGCAATAGAGGATCAAGAAACAATTCCGCCATTCGCTGGCCTCGGTTTTCATTGAGGCTGTCACGCAGAATTTCAAGATCGGATTGAAATTCCTCCGCGGTCAAATATCTGTTGAGATTATCGCTCGCCTCCATTTGCGCCTCGCGCAGACGAAGGATGACAAAATTGATGAACCGCCGGTAGAGTTCAGTCTCGGAAATTCGCGCTACGCGCGAATGTCCATCCCCAATGCGTGTCGCGTATTCGTCGCTTCTCAATCGGAGTGAATGGGAAATCGGAACCTGTCGTAGAGATGAACTGATCTGGTCTCGTATTCGCTCAAGTTCGGCAATGTAATGGCCAAGAATTGTGTTTCTCGCTCTCTGCAAAGCCTCGCGAGTTGACTCTGAAGTCACAAACGGATTACCATCGCGGTCCCCGCCGATCCATGAACCGAAGAAGAGAACTTCAGGCAATTCGACGCTCACGCCATAACACTCATCAAAAGCTTGTTTCATTTCCGCATACAAACGTGGCAGCGCATCAAAGATCGACATCGGATAATGGTCGAGTCCCATCCGAATTTCATCCGTTACTAACGGTTTCTGCAATCGGACTTCGTCGGTTTGCCACAGTGCAGTAATCTCGCCGTAGATCAGCGATTCAAATTTCTCCGCGTCCGCGTCCGATAAGGGCAGACGATCCAGGCGCTCCAACTGCTTGGAAATGCGCCTGCGCTTCTGTAATACCGTGCGACGGGCAATTTCCGTCGGATGAGCAGTAAAGACTGGAATCATCTTGATTTGTCGCAAGGTATTCAACGCCTCATTCGCGGTATAGCCGGCGGCTTGCAGACGCCGCAGTGTCCCATGAAAAGAACCATCGAGTGGAGGCTGTTGGTGATCTAACTTGGCGGCTCGGCGGCGCCGCTTGCGATGGTTTGTTTCAGCAAGGTTCGTCAACTCAAAATAAATGGCGAAGGCTTTCGTGATGCGATGGGCCTCCTCAACCGACAGCGCTGCGATGATATTGCGCGCTTCTTCGAAGCTTGCAGAACTTTCGCTCGATGATTGCTGTTCGCGATATTGAATGAGCAATCGCCGCAGTTGCTCCACGACATCAAGCAAGGGCTGCCCACATTGCTCGATTAAGACTTTGCCCAATAGAGTGCCAAGCGATCGCACGTCTCGCCGCAAGGGGAGTTCTTTCAAAGGGTCGCGGGTAGTCGCGGTTAATTCAGCGAGCCGCGCTGCCTGATCGTCGGCGCTCCATAATGGCGCGTCACCCATGTCCAATCATAATTTGAATCTGGATTTGACGGGCCAGATTCTAGAACGGCTAGATTTTAGGACGGCTGGATTTTAGAGCGTGGATTTTAGGGCGCCGCGAGGTTGACCAAGATGTCGGCAGGTTCGGTTCTTTCCATATAGTCAGGATTGGCTGACGCATAGATGACCGTGCCCACGCGGTCGAGGATGTAGGTCGCCGGAATGGGCACTTCCCAGCTTTCATCTCCATTGGCGAAAGGCAGATTGACGAAGGCGCTGCGGTACACTTGGCGCTGTTCGTCGGGGACGCTATATAGGAGCCCGAACTGCCGCGCAACCTGATTGCCTGCATCGCTCAGCAGGGGAAAGCGCAGCTTGTGCTGGTCGGCCATGAAGAACGATTGCTTCACCGTCTGCGGAGAAATGGCCACCAGCGCCGCTCCTGTTTTTTGAATTTCGGGCACGATTAGGTTCATGGCTTCGAGCTGGCCGACGCAAAACGGACACCACCGTCCACGAAAGAAAATTACGACGATTTTGGTGTGGTCGAGAAAAAGCTGCGCGGAAGAAACTAATTTGCCGTTGTGATCTTGCAGTTCGAAACTTGGAGCGAGTGCGCCGACGGGCAATGCCCGTTGCGCGATATTGTCCGCTTGCAACCGTTCAACTGTGCGCGCATGGACTGCCTGAATTTCCGCCGGAACATATTTGACGATGAGGGCTTTGCGCTCCGCGAAAATCTCCGCCAGCGGACGAATGTCCGTTGCCGGAACCGACTCTTCGAGGGAGCGCCATTTCATAAAGACTAACCGAACAACTTCGAAGCGATCTTTGGCATAACGACCGCCTGATCTCCATCGCGCGCAACGGAAACATCAGGTTTGCCCGGTTTGATGCGAACGATGATTACATCACCGGCTGCGAACCGAGCAGCGAATTCTTTAGCTGAATCAAATAATAGAAAAGGCCTTTCAAAGATATCCGCATACAGCTCCCCATCGTAGCGGTAGGTATAGATAATCTCGCCAGTCGCGCA
>JBEKTR010000085.1:0-12840 GCA_049515835.1 Terriglobales bacterium | reverse complement strand
TTTTTATTGATGACACGCCGGGCATTGCGCTGAGCGAGATGCGGGCCAAGGCGCGGCGGCTGCGGCAGTCGCAAGGTCGGCTGGACTTGATCATCGTGGACTATTTGCAGCTCATGTCGGGCGGGTCTCGGCGCTATGAAAACCGGACGCAGGAAGTGTCGGCGATTTCGCGGGGATTGAAAGCGCTGGCCAAAGAAATGGAAGTGCCGGTGATTGCGCTTTCGCAGTTGAGCCGCGCGCCCGAGAGCCGCGGGTCGGGCGACCACCGTCCGCAACTGGCGGATTTGCGCGAGTCGGGTTCGATTGAGCAGGACGCCGACGTGGTCGCATTCATTTTCCGCGAAGAAGTTTATAAACCGGACGAACCGGAACTGGAAGGGATTGCGGAGATTTTGATTCGCAAGCAGCGCAACGGCCCGACGGGGACGGTGAAGCTGGCGTTCCTGAAAAGCTCAACGCGGTTTGAGTCCATGATGCAAGGCGGAGGTGGGGAGGAGTTTGGAGGGTAGGAAGAGCCTGTCGGCAGGTGCCCATTCAAGTCGTTTGTTGGCTTGAGTTCCCTCGGCGGGTTACCTTAAGCTCCGTCTTTTGCCTGCATCTCCCCAAATAAATGGGTGGCCCATTCCTGCGCGCCCTTTGCGCAAAAAGTGGGAATCAGCGGATTCGCTGGCGAAAAATCCCCTGCTGCAGCATGAAACCGAAAATTGCCTCTGAGTACATTTTCACGAGTCAAAAAACGCCTTGAATGAGTCATCTATTCAGCTAGGGCCTGATGGCAAAGACAGTTCCACAACCCGAATACCCCGAACAATGGCGAGAAAGCATACCGCCCAACTGGGCCATGCCTAAGACGTCGCCCGCCCCATCCAAGGAAACCTCTTGGGGAGAGTTGCCATCACGTTTGTGGTGAAATCGATGGAGCACCTCTTCCTCCCAAATTTGAGATGGGTTCAGGGAAAGGCGAAAAACTACCCCGTCACCAGCAGAATTCCCTCCAAATACAGTCGATCCAAAAAGGTTGCCGAATGAATCGAGGGTAACCCCTCCCGACGGCTGCGAACCACCCGCTCCGTAAGAGCGGCCCGGCGGTGAGGTGAACGCATGCAGGACGTTTTGCGTCCATGTCCCACTGACATTGGGTGACAACTCATAAATCACGCCGCAGCCTTTCCCATTGCAGCTCTTCACATGACCGCCGAAGTTGGTGGCGCCGTAAAGATTGCCACCCGAATCGATGGCGAGCCGCCCGGTTGGGCTAGCGCCGTCGCTCCCGGAAAATGTGAATAGTACCGTCTCAGTCCAAGTCCCCGAGGAGCCAAGGGAAAGCTGGTAGGTGACACCACAGCACTGATTACTACTGCCGCCAGACCCCGTAGCTCCGTATAGGTTACCAGCGGCGTCAAAGATGACGCCGCCAGAAGGCGACCAACCGGCGGCTTGACGTTGCGAATCCTCCCCAAATGAGTGCAGGATGGTCTCCTGCCATCCCGACGCGAGCGGTGAAAGCTCATAAACCGTTCCTACATCTTCCCCTGGGTCAACATTGCCGCCGGTCGCTGTCACCCCGAAAAGGTCGCCGTCGACGTCGACGACGAGATTACCAATTGGGTAAAACCCATCTGGACCGTCTTCACCGCGAAAGTTATAGATCACTGCCTCGGTCCATCCTCCGCCAGCCGTCGGCGATAATTCAAACACAGTCCCGTATCCTTGCGTGTTGCCGGTGCCATATGCGCCGCCGTATATGGTTACACCATACAGATTTCCTTCTGTGTCGAGGGCCAAACCACCACTGGGCTCACAGCCATCCGTTGGCAACCCAATAAATTTATGCAACACAGTTTCTTTCCAACCGCCAGACGCGGTGGGTGATAACTCGAAAACCGTCCCGCAGCTGAACTTTGGATTACTTGCGTAGGCCCCGCCGACGCTCGTGACGCCATAAATATTGCCAGCGGTGTCCTCAATCACATTCCCAATGGGCCAAAGGCCATCGGGCCCCGCAAACTGGTGAAGGATCTCAGTGACGGTCTGGGCGTGAACTGGACTCACGACAATGAGCATCGTCATCATGGCGGCGATTATAGGCAGAAAATGCTCTTTGGGTCGGCGACATTGTGGTTTCATATACCCTTCCGCGCGGCATGAATTACTAGAAGGAAATGCTGCTTTCATCAGGCGCAACACGTAACACCGCGACTGCAGTCGCGGGAACCAAGTGTACATCCGTTGGCCTTGCAGTGCAATTCGGGACATTGGGCGGGCGGCCGATTCAAGACGCTTTTTTGGCTTGAGTGTAGACTGCTTTCCTCCGCAGTTACCCCTTTATTCCGCCTCCTGCCTGCGTCTCCCCACCCCATCGGTGGGACCGGCGGATGGCCCATTCAAGCCGTTTTTGGCTTTGAGTGGGGAGTTCCCAATAAAAATTGTTATCCTGAGCGCAGCGAAGTTGAGGCGCTTACGGGGCGTTTGAGCCCCGCGCCGAAATCCCGAGCATAGCGAGGGAGCCACAAGCGCAGCGAAGGACCTATGAACTTCGCGGCATTTGATCGTACCAATCCTTGCTCAAATCTCTCCACGCGGGGTTTTTAAGGACGATGAGAGCAATCTTCTTGATGCGCAGCCAGCCTTTAATCTCCTTCTCGCGCGTAATAGCGTTGCCAACATACTGGAAGTGCTCGAAGTGTACGAGGCGGTTGAGTTTGTAATGCCGGCAAAATTCTGAACCGAGGCCGCGCTTGTGCTCCCATATGCGGCGCAGAAGGTTGTTGGTGATCCCCGACTACAGCGTCTTCGATCGATTGCTCATGATGTAAACCGAGAACGAATGCTCAGGAATGCGCATCCGCACATTTTGATATTTCGCGACTACGTTGTCTGTGATGAATGAACATCAACGCAATGCATAGGTCCTTCGCTTCGCTCAGGATGACAAAATTTCCAGGCCCGTGCAGAATCAAAACAGGGAGGGCATCTTGGCCGCGAGAATTCTCATGGTTCTTAGTGCGGGCATTACCTTTACGCTAGGGGCCATGCACCTCGTCTATACGTTCTGGGGGACAATGCTGACGCCGCGCGACCCCGCGCTGCAAATCAGCATGAGCCAGATTGCGCCCGTCATCACGAAAGAAACGACCATGTGGCGGTGTTGGGTGGGCTTCAATGCCAGCCACAGCATGGGACTGATTTTGTTCGGCTTGATTTTCGGTTTTCTCGCATTGGCGCACGACCGGCTGCTCTTCCAATCAACGTTCCTGCTCGTTGTCGGGCTGGCAATGCTTGGCGGTTTGGCTGTACTCTGCAAGCTTTATTTTTTCAGTTCGCCTCTCACAGGCATCAGCATCGCTCTGGCCTGTTATGTCGCCAGCTTTGCGTTGTCACGGGCCTGACAATCGCGCGGGCACACTCTAGCTGTTTTTGGCTTGAGCGGAGAGTTTTCCTCGGCGGGTTACACCTTAAGCTGCGCCTCTCGCCTGCGTCTCCGCAATCAATCGGTGGCCCATTCTTGCGCGCTCTTTGCGCAAGAGTGGGAACCACCGGATTCGCTGACGAACATCTCCGGCAGATAGAACCGCAACCATCTTAGAATCTCTGCGCTCGCAAACTCGATGCGGAGCCATGGATTTGGCTGTCATGACACAATCGTCGGACACAATCGTCGGACGCAGTCGTCGGACACCTCCGTCATGACGATGTGTTCCTTTAGGAACACTTAGGCGGCTGGTCGGGTGGCTGGTGGCCCAATCAATCCGCACTTTGGCTTGTGTGGAAGCGTTCGAGTGATTTACTTTCCAAAGTGTCCCAAATGAGACACTCCTTGACGGCCGTATCAGGTATTGTTCCTTATCTTCGAAAGTCGAAGTGCGTTCCGCACCTGCGGACGATCCCCGATTACGAGAATGGAAAATTCATGAAACGATTGGAATGCACTACGAAGGCATGCGCCCTCCTTCTGATATCCGCAGCGCTCTCCGCAATGACGGTGGTTGCCTTGCCTGCGCAAACTTTCAAGGCCCGCAGCTTTAACGGCACGGACGGAGCCTACTCCTGGGCGCAGTTAATCCAGTCCAGCGACGGAAATTTCTACGGAACGACACAGAACGGCGGGAACCCAGCCTGTCCCACCGGCTGCGGCACGATTTTCAAAATGACTCCCGCAGGCAAAGAAACCGTGTTCAGTTTTGATGGAACCAACGGCTCCAACCCGCTGGCAGGGCTGGTCGAAGGCACCGACGGCAACTTTTATGGAATAACATCGCAAGGCGGGACCGACAACGGCGGAGGCGACTGCTCGACAGGTTGCGGCACGGTTTTCAAAATCACGCCTACCGGCCAATTCACCACGCTACACAACTTCGCTTATACCGACGGCGCGGACGGCACGGGAACGCTGGTTCAGGGCACCGACGGAAATTTCTACGGCACAACCGAGATTGGCGGAGCCTTCGGCGCCGGTGTGATTTTCAAAGTCACGCCCAGCGGCACATTCAGCCTAATCCATTCCTTCACAGGCGGCGCAGATGGTGATGCCCCTGTGGCGGGACTGATCCGGGGCACGGATGGAGACCTTTACGGCACAACATGGGGATACAACGATCAGTACGCGGGTACGATCTTCAAGATCACTTTAAGCGGAACGCTGACCACGCTCTACTCTTTCAACGGAACCACAGACGGCGCGTTGCCGTTTGCCCCGCTGCTTCTGGCCAAAGATGGGAATTTCTACGGCACTACGGAAGAGGGAGGGACGTCCAGCTATGGCACGGTCTTTAGCATGACTCCGAGTGGCACGCTGACCACATTGCACTCGTTTGCTGGCGGCGCGGACGGAGATACTCCCATATCCCCGTTGATTCAGGCCACCGACGGCAATTTCTACGGAACCACTTCGTATGACGGAAAATATCCTAACTTCGGCACAGTGTACAGAATCACAGCGGGTGGAACGCTGACCACGATCCACAACTTTAATAGCACAGCCGGCTCTTATCCTTACGGGGGCCTGCTTCAGGGCAGCGATGGAGCGCTCTACGGCACAACTTTCGCGGGCGGATCCAGCACAGCTTGCAATTTCGGCTGCGGCACCGTTTACACATTGGCGACGGCTAAGTAAAACTCGGGCCCGGTCAAGCGAACGGACGCGCCGCCTCAGTTGGCAAGTGAATGGGGCCGAGGGAGCGCAAGGCTCTCTCGGTTCCTCGTTCAATTATTGTTTCGCCCGGCTAGTCCCCTAACGCCAAGTCCCGATCACCCCAAAGGAAAGAGCGGCGCATTGATAAGTATTCAAGCCATCCGCACACCAGTTTTCATAAGGGAAAGCGAGGTAGGGTGACTCTAAAAACATGCGGTGGAGCGGCTGCAATTCGCCCCGAATGTTATTAGTTCCGTGCGTTGTATTGGAAGCGTAAAAATCCTCCTTATTGCAGTTCTCGTCGCCGCTATCGGTGCACTGCGGGGTCACATTGAACCAATAGGTGCCAGCGTTGAGCGTAAGCGGCGGATTCACCGCGACCGCAATTGTGTATTCGTTTAACCCAAATGCCTGGCGGCCGGTCGGCGTTATATTGGCTTCGCCGCTCCCTTGACCAAGTTGTGTTCCGCCGTTTCCGCTGCTGACGCCGGTACGAATTTCCCAAGTAGCCGTCTTCGGATTAAAGTCGTTCAAGGTTGCGAGCACATTGAACAACAAGCCACGAACTATGGCCTGGTGGCCGTGCGGGACCTGCACCGCACCGAGCGTCTCGGTCTCGCCGATGAGTAGCGTATTCTCATCCGCGAGGGCGTCCGCATTGGGATCATCCGGAGTAATATCGCCACCGTAGAACAAACATGGGTTGCAAATTGGTGGAGGCATCGGCGGACCCCCGCGGAAGTCAATCTGCCCTGCCGCTGCACTCGCAACCATGGCGATGAGCAGTGGAACTAATATGGGCTTTGTCATACTGCACCCCGGGTGAATGGGTAAGATGGATCCGCCATTCTCCCGAAATTTTATACCAGATGACTTACGGGTGCCCATTTAAGCTGGCATTTCTTGCTCAAGTGAGCAGTATCCTGCGCGGATGAATTCGTCGGGTTTCGGAAAGGCGGCGGCGAAAGCACTCAGTATTGGTGGGGATATGCTTTCTGCATATTCCGCGCACTCTCTTGCAGCGTCTCGACCGACACCACGTTGCCCTTACCTATACCGGGACACCAGCCGGCCGTTGCCTTCAATTCCTTGTGGTCTTCGATCAACTCGGGCCAAAAAGGAAACACCCGGCATTGCGTGGGCTTGACGGGATGCACAGAACAACCGTCCGCCTTGAGAAACGGGCATTGTCCCTGCCGCCTGCGCAAACGAAGGTGGTGCTTCGTGGAATAGACATACTGACGTTGAAATTCATCCTCGCTCATGCCAAGAAACGCAGCCATGCGGGGCACGTCTTCCACACTCAAATAGACCCAACCTTGCTGCGTGCAGCAACGAGTGCAACCGGGCTGGCAGGAGAAACGCATCAGTCGAAATCACAACCGCAAGGGCTTAGACGCTCGGGTTTGAGAATCCCGGAGCCTGAGAATCCCAGCCTAAGAATAAATAATAGAATGCTTGTGGCGTGCATGGCGATTCCATGGAGGAACTCGGGATTAGTCCATCATGCGACAATCCTCTAAAGGATCAAAGAACAACAGAATAAACGACGCTGAATTGGTGTTTCAAGTCAAGCTACGGAGTACCATGCCAAATACTTCGAAACGTTTAGAGCCACGGTGGCCTGCAATGCTCGCGCTGCTTGCCGTGGGCGGATTGCGCTTGTCTCTGCCCGAATCCCTGTCAGCGGGCCCAGACTGGCTAATACTCGCTGTTGTCGGAGTGCTTCTGGTTCCCACAACGTGGGCACGCCAGCGCGGCAAAGATGACCTCAATAAGTTTTTGGGCTACCTGCTGAGCTCCATCGTGACTGTTGACATGATCTGGTCGCTCGGACTGCTGGTCGCGGCTCTCCCCGCGCATCGACAAGCTCCTAAGGATCTGTTGCGTTGCGCGAGTGCCTTATGGATTACGAACATCCTGGTCTTCGCATCGTGGTATTGGCGTTTGGATGCAGGTGGCCCGCGCGAGCGTGAGTTGCGCGGCGTGCATACGGACGGAGCGTTCCTTTTTCCGCAGATGACTCTCGATCAGCAAGCCAAACGCGAGATGGGAGAGCAATGTTGGAGTCCCGGGTTTGTGGATTACCTTTTTCTCGCCTTCAATACCAGTACCGCATTTTCACCCACTGATAGTCCCGTGTTATCAGGATGGGCCAAAATTCTTATGATGGTTCAATCGCTCATTTCGCTCACAACGGTAGCTCTATTAGCAGCTCGCGCAGTAAACATTCTTTAGCCACACTGGCGTTGGGAACTCATTCTCCGGCGTAGTAGCCGGCGCGAGTCTGTACAGACATGTCTTTCTTTTTCGTCGTCAACGCGAGTTTGCGATAGCCGGGCGCCACTGACTTGTCTGGAGTGAACGCGAGGATGTATTGACTGCGTAGTTCCCCGGCGATGGCGGTGTAATCGTCGTCCACTTTCTGTTTCTTGGCTTCGTACATAGAACCACCGGTTTCCGAGCACAGTTGTTGCAGGATCTTCTTACCGTCCACGCGGGGCTGTGACTCTGGCCGTTGGCCGCCGCCGGGGTATCCGCCCCCACCTCCTCCAGGCCAACCTCCGCCCATGCCGACATGTCGATGTCCGCCACCCATGCCGGGATAGCCATTGCTCGCTGCTTCCTCGCCCTTGAAGTAGATGGCATAGACGGCTGTGTTGGCGCGTTGGGCTGCTTCGATGGCGCTGTTCAGAGTCTCTTTGCTGCCGCGGTCCACGCCATCCGTGAGGACGATAACAGCTTTGCGCCCCGGCTGCTTGCTCATCAATTCGTTGGACGCGAGGTAGATGGCATCGTAAAGCATAGTGCCGCCGCCGCGATGAGCGGCCTTGGAATCGTCAGGGTTAGAAGGCGATGCAAGTTGAGGAGAACCGACATGCTCCAGCGCGTCCCGCAGCTTTTGCTTGTCAGCGGTGAGGTCCTCGAGCAATTCGACTTCGTGGTCGAAATGGATAACAAATGCCTGATCTTTATTGTTAGGATCGGTCAGCATCTGGTCGAGGAAGCGCTCGCTGGCCGTGCGCTCCTCGGCGAGTACATCGCGCTGGCTCATGCTGGTGTCCACCAAAAGGCCCAAGGTGAGAGTCAGGTTGGTATCGTGCGAGAAGTAGTCAATGCGCTGGGGCTGGCCTTCATCGGTGAGTGAAAAATCATCCACCGTCAGATCTTGCACGGCGTTGCCGTGCTTATCACGGACGGTAACAGGCAACATAACGGATTTCACGTCCACTTTGAGAGCAGGCGAGGTCTGGGTTTGAGCGAAGCACGATGAGCAAAGACCGAGCGCAAGAAGGGCAACCGGGATTTTCGGCAACAAGCGTTTCATGTTCATGTGATTTGGGTAGTTTACGTTAACTCGGTGTGATGCATGGCGATGTGAATATCGTTGTCCCCACGAACAGCGTGGAAGCCGAAGAGCGGGCAGAATGTCCGCGCCACACTGGCAAAAATGACAAGCATTGTAGAATCAAGGGATGTTGCGTATGGCTATATTCGCAGCGGTAACTGTAATCTGCGTTCTGGGCCTCGTGGCTCCCTCTGATCGATGCGCGGCGCTGGTGGCCTCGCAAGAGGAAGTAGGCGGGCGAGCCACCCGCCCACGCTATCGAACACACAAACGGAGCCACGGGCTGTGGAAAACTTTGTGGAACGGTGCGGGGAGCCTAACTCTGAAGCAGGCTTATCTTGCCGAATGGGCGCGTTCAAAACGGTTTCGGAATCCGCAAACATCAGATAGCAAGATAGTTACCGGGCATTCGCCTTGTTAACGAAAGATTAACGATGGCACAATGAAATTGTATGCAACCCGCGAGATTTACACATCTTGAGGGACATGGACTAAAGTTTAGGACTAGCGGTGATCCTCGCAATATCCCCGCCGCGCTTGAAGAAACGCGGCGAACTGGGATGAAGGTTTCGTTTCAGTCGCTGCTTTCGTGAAGAAGTAGGGCTGGACACCCAACCGTCAGCTTTCTATAGTCGTTGTGAAAATTCTTTCATCTTGACGATTGAGACTCTGTGAGCCAGACTAAGGCGTTTTATTGTCCTGTTATGAGAAATTTTCTACTGTCCAAGTCTGTCTTCACGTTGATCGTCTGCGTCGTTTCTGTGCCAATCTGTTCGGCCCAGAAGTTCAAGACACTGGCAATTTTCGATGGCCCGGATGGAGACAACCCATACAGCGCTGGGCTAGTTCAAGGCACCGATGGGAATTTCTATGGCACAAGTGCCGATGGCGGTGGCCGCTACAACGCCGGCACGGTGTTTAAAATTACCCCCGCCGGTCAAGTAACTACGATCTACGATTTTTGCTCGCAGCCGAATTGTACGGATGGTTCCATGCCGGAGGAAGGCGTGGTGTTAGGAAGAAACGGAGACTTTTACGGGACAACTAGTAGCGGCGGGGGAGTTAACGGTGGGGGCACGATTTTTGAGATTACACCGTCGGGGCGCTTGCAGACTCTTTACAGCTTCTGTTCCCAATCTGGTTGCATTGATGGTTATCAACCCGGAGCCGGACTCGTACAAGGCACAAATGAGAACTTCTACGGGACAACTCTAGGAGGCGGTACCTATGACGACGGCACGATCTTCGAGATCACTGCCGCTGGCGAGTTGACTACGCTTTACAACTTTTGCGCGGGCTGCACGGATGGCTATGCTCCCGAGGCGCTGGTATTAGCCACAAATGGTAATTTCTACGGTACAACTCGACTAGGTATCTCTAACAAAGGCACCCTCTTTGAAATTACTCCGGCGGGCAAACTAACGACGCTGTATAGCTTTTGCACGCAATCGAGCTGCGGAGATGGGTCTTATCCTACCGGCATAGTACAAGCGGTCAACGGAAATTTCTACGGGACAACGACAAGCGGCGGGGCGAACAGCAGCGATTGTTTTGGTTCGGGCTGCGGTACCGTCTTCGAAATCACACCCGCCGGAAAGCTGACCACCCTCTACAGTTTTTGTTCACAGGCAAACTGCACGGACGGCGCTACTCCCGATGCCAGCTTGATACAAGCGATCGACGGGAATTTCTATGGAACGACTTATTTAGGGGGGGCAAGTGTCGGCGGCTGCAACGGTTCTGGTTGCGGCACGATATTTGAAATCACTCCAGCAGGCAAACTTACGACACTCCACAGCTTTTGTTCGAAACCAAATTGTGCCGATAGTAATTATCCGTGGGCGCCGATCATGCAGGCCACAGATGGCGCTTTCTTTGGGACTACGACCGGAGGAGGTATCGGCTCCATCTTTGGCTTAGCCACGGGATTGCATCCGTTTGTAGAATCGTTACCTGCGGCTGGAAAAATCGGGGCGGCCGTTATGATTCTAGGAAATAACCTCACGAATGCGACTGGGGTAAGCTTTAATGGTATCGAAGCGACGTTCAAGGTTGTTTCCGCAAATGAAATTAGAACCTCTGTGCCGAGCGGGGCGACTACGGGCCTGATTTCAGTAACTTTGCCGGGCCAGTCGTTGAAGAGCAACTTGCCGTTCCACGTAATACCATAAACTTCTTGATTCTTAGTCGCTGCTTTCGCCGACTTTGAGGACGGCGAGGAAGGCTTCCTGTGGGATGTCCACGCGACCGATCCGCTTCATGCGCTTCTTTCCTTCTTTTTGCTTTTCGAGCAGCTTGCGCTTGCGGGAAATGTCACCGCCATAGCACTTGGCGAGCACATTCTTGCGCATGGCATGAACGGTTTCACGGGCAATGATTTTTGCTCCGATCGAAGCTTGAATCGGCACTTCGAACATTTGCCGTGGAATGAGTTCGCGCATCTTGGAGACGAGAGCTTTGCCGCGTTCATAGGCGAAGTCGCGGTGGACGATGATGGAGAGCGCGTCCACGGGATCACCGGCGACGAGGATGTCCATTTTAACCATGGGCGATTCCCAATATCCTGCAAGGTGATAGTCAAGCGAAGCGTAGCCGCGAGAGACAGACTTCAGGCGATCGTAGAAGTCGAGAACGATTTCGTTGAGTGGCAATTCGTAGTGCAGCATTACGCGAGTGGAGCTGAGGTATTCAAAAGTCTTCTGCACCCCGCGCTTTTCTTCGACGAGGGCAAGAATGCCGCCGACGTATTCTTCGCCGGTGAGAATGGTCGCAAGAATGACCGGCTCTTCGATTTTATCGATTTCGCTGGGATCGGGCCAGCGCGACGGGTTTTCAACTTCAATGAGAACGCCGTCGGTCTTGGTGATTTTGTAACGGACGCTGGGCGCCGTGGTGATGAGGTCGAGATTGAACTCGCGCTCGAGGCGCTCCTGAATGATTTCCATGTGAAGCAGGCCGAGAAAGCCGCATCGAAAGCCAAAGCCGAGGGCAACGGAACTTTCGGGCTCGAAGAAGAATGAAGAATCGTTGAGGCGAAGTTTTTCGAGGGCTTCGCGGAGTTGCGTGTGCTCATGCGCGTCCACGGTATAGATTCCGGCGAAGACCATGGGCTTGATTTCCTCGAAGCCGGGTAGGGCTTCGGGCGCGGGACGGCCTTCTTCGGTGACGGTGTCACCGATCTTCATGTCGGCGACATTCTTGATGTTGGCGACTAAGAAACCGGCTTCGCCCGCTCGGAGCTCGTTGATCTCGACCGGTTTGGGCGTCATGACGCCGAGACCTTCGACATCGAAAAGTCGTCCATTCGACATCAGGCGGATTTTCTGGCCTTTTCGGATGGTGCCTTCAATCACTCGCACCGAAGCGATGACGCCGCGATAGGGATCAAACCAGGAGTCGAAAATCAGCGCTTGTAGCGGATTGTCAGGATTGCCCTTAGGCTGTGGAACTTTCTTGACGACGGCTTCGAGCACGTCGGGAACGCCCTGTCCGGTTTTCGCGCTGATGAGAACGGCATCGGTGGCGTCGAGGCCGACCGCACTTTCGATCATTTCTTTGACGCGGGGAATGTCCGCACTGGGCAGGTCAATCTTGTTAATGACGGGAATAATTTCGAGGCCATTGTTGATGGCGATGTAAGCGTTGGCAAGAGTCTGGGCTTCGACGCCCTGCGACGCATCCACGACGAGGAGCGCGCCTTCGCACGAAGCGAGGGAACGGGAAACTTCGTAGGAAAAATCGACGTGGCCGGGCGTGTCAATCAAGTTGAGCTGATAAGTGTTGCCGTCGTGGGCTTCATACATCATGCGGACGGCATGGGCCTTGATGGTGATGCCGCGCTCGCGTTCGAGGTCCATGGAATCAAGCACTTGTGCCTGCATCTCGCGGGCAGTCAGCGATCCGGTCAGCTCAAGCAGGCGATCTGCGAGCGTGGACTTGCCATGGTCAATGTGCGCGATGATGGCAAAATTGCGTATGAAACGGGATTCCATGAGGTTTGCGGCTAAGTACGATTCTAACAGGGGTAGCCGGCACCATTCCTACGAATGGCTACTCAGCGTAGGTGCTTCACGAGCCTTCGTGTTCTTTGTGGTCGAGGAATGGCGCGTATCGGCTAGAATTTTGTCTCTATGCTCGTTTTAGCATCGGCATCGCCACGGCGGCAGGAAATCCTGCGCAACGCAGGAATTACGTTTGCGGTGCAATCCGCGGATATTGACGAAACCGTTCGCCAGGGTGAATCGCCGCGAGAGTGCGCGGAGAGATTGGCGCGGGAGAAAGCGCGCGCTGTGGCCAAGCAACAACCAGGGAGCTTTGTTCTCGGCGCGGACACCATTGTCGTGGTCGATGGGATAGTTCT
>JBEKTR010000084.1:0-12995 GCA_049515835.1 Terriglobales bacterium | reverse complement strand
GGACGGGCACAGGACATAAACTCCAGCATCTTAGTGGGTATGACAGTTTTGAAAACATCAGTCTTCTTGAGCAAGACCAGGCAAACGTCAGAGGCTGCAATGTAAGCCGGAATCGTGGCTCGAGGCTGTTGATCAAGAAAGCGCAAGTTCGACAGCTTTTTTTCGCGTGCTAAAGCCATGATATGTTCTTTCTCCGCACCTTCCCCCGCCAGCACGAACAAAACATCAGGGCGGGACTCTTGCAGTTCTGCCGCCGTGTTCAGCAACGTTTCGAGTCCGTGCGCCATCCCTATCGTGCCTATGTAGCAAACCACAAATTTATTCTTGGCGCCCCATACCTCGCGAAGATCAACCCCAGCACAGTCAGTGGCGTCCGGTTGAAACGTTTCAGTCTCAACCCCGTTTTCGACGACCACAACCTTCTCTTCAGGAATGCCCCAGAGGTCGATGAGGTGCCTCTTAAACGCAGGCGTAACGACAACGATGCGAGTACTACGCTCATACAGAAACGCTGCAAGCTTCGCCATAGTTCTATAGAAGAAAGCATCTTCACTGCCGGCGCCAACGGCGACTAACGATTCAGGCCATAAATCGCGAACTTCCAAAACAAAGGGAAGGCGCTTCCAGCGGGATATCCACCACCCAGAAAGACCGACCAAGAGTTGTGGAGAAGTAGCAATCACAATGTCGGGACGCGCCATGAAACTGCCAACGACGGCGGAGGAAATACAGAAGGAAGCGTAATTTAGCATTCTTCGAATCGCTTTTCGATTGGCAAAAGGCAACAACCAGGTACGCACTACCCGCAGGCCATCAATGTTTTCGCGAAGAACGAGTCGCCAAATCTTCCTGCGATATTCAAGCGGAACAATCCCCGTCGGATGATTGGGAAAACCCGTCAGTACTGTCACCGTGTGACCGGCTGATATCCAATGGCGCGACAACTCAGAAACGCGGGCGGAAGGCGCTCCCATTTCAGGCGGAAAATATTGTGAAACGTAAAGTATCTTCACGCAGATCTAGTAGTAAAGAATTTTAAAAGCAGCTTTGCAACAAAATGCCCGCATTCGCCGCATGCGGCTGTGGCTATAAGCTTCCCACCGGTTTGCGTACTCCGCAAAAATTCGTTCTCGCGTAAGGAAATGCATGACGCGCAGCTGCACGATGTGCAACCTGTGGTAAAACGCGCTGGCAAGCATCGGCAAACGCGTGCCAGACTGCTCATAGAGCGACCAGAAGCCAAAGTCATAACGGTCAATATTGCTCTTGAGGGTCGCTACTGCATGATCGAACAGATCGCGCGCTTGTCCATTCTGGGTCGCGAGAAAATAATCATAAATTCCCCAAGAGGCCCAAATAAATCCGTTCAGAATGTGCGTAGGAGGCGACACAATATATTCCTCAAACCAATACTGATTTCGCTCGTCTACAAACGTCACGCCGCCTTGATTCACCGGCTTGATGAAGCTTTCAAAGGCGCGATGGGCGGCATCCATGTAATCGGGCGATTGCGTCTCGGCAGCGGCGCGAACGAGAAGGGATATTCCCTGCCCCTGTGCCAACCCGGAATACCATGGGGCGTTCAAGCGAGTGCGATATTCCCAATCAAAGTCGTGGTTCCAAACAAAGACGCCGAAGTTATTTCTTTCGAGGCGTTTGAGGAGCCAATCAGCGGCGTTCAGGAATTTCCCGCGGCGAAGTTTGTCACTGCCGCCGCTACGCCGGAACAAATCATGGTTACCCAGCCCCCATTGGGCAATTGCAATTGGATTGTACTGTCTGCCAATGCGTCCGTGGTAATCGAGCATGGGAATACCCAACGCATCAAAGGCTCCCGTGTAATCTGCCTTCTCCGCAAAGAGCATGTAATATTCCCCCAGTCGCTCTTTGGACGAGTTGAAATTTTGCTGCGGACGATCGTGCCAGAAGCTGAGCTGACTCGTGCTTGGTAGCAGATACGCATCGAAAATTCGGCGATAGTAATGCCAACGATCCGCTACGCCCATGATTGGGTCGAACTATAGCACGCCACGCGCTTCGCCTTGTTTAGCAATCAGGAGCAACTAACGAACGACACGCCAGACTGAAGTCTCCAAGTCGCCTGGTGTGACCGCCACGGTAGACACCGCAAGAAAGCCGGTCGAATTCTCACCATCCGGCAAGAGTGCATTGCCGTATTGAAAAAGACCGAAAGGCCAGCGATCTTTCTTCCAGGACAACTGACGGGTCCAAGTCGCACCGCCCAAGGAACCATAGAGCCAAGACGAGTCCTCATGATTCACTTCGCTCGGCTCAACCATCGTGGAAAAGAAAAGTGCGTCGCTCACACGGCACCCATAGATCGAAGAACTGGGGATGTCCGCGAGCACATGAAGTTTTTGCCGGCGATCAAGGCAATAGAGGTGATTTGCCTCCGAGGGAGTATCGGACGGAAAATATAATCCCTCAGCCGTTGGGACGGCAGCTACCGCGCGTGCCTGCTGATTTCCGGTTAGTACCGTCTCAATGTTTTTCAGGTCGCAGGAAGCGCGCAGGACGCGGCATTCGTCGCCGTTGTCCCCAGTAAGAATCCAAAGGCAATTCGCCCAGCGGTCATAGACGATATTGTGGACGTGTCGGATCGCGCTTTCCGGAAACGTGTGAGCCACTTGCCACGTCATCCCATGATCCATGGAGGCATAGATATGAACTTCATCCCGCTCCGCGTTGTCGAAGTACTCGCCGAAATACACGGTGCCATCCGGTACCGCGCAGATGTGCAAGGGGCGCGTGCCTCGCAAAATCTTGTGTGTCGCTTGAAATTCGGTACCTCCAGGTGGAAGCGTGACGATTGCGCCCGGAACCGCTGCTACCATCGCGCCGGACGACAGTCTGGTTAGTGCGTGAAATCCGTCGCGCACTAGACGAAATGTCAGCGAAGTCGATGCCGTCAGATTGCGCCACCAAGGTGGCTTGTACCGCGCCACTTCACTCCAAGCGATCGGTCGGGCGCCAACGGTTGTTGACAACAAGCTGTACCCGCGAGAAGCATAGAGAACATCTCCTGCCCATGCGAGAGCACGCAGTCGAGGATAGCTGGCGACGATGTCAAGGCTCCATCGCGACATCGAATTTTCAGTCCCGGATACCATAGCCCAGCGTTACGTTTCGAACTCTCAGAAAATCAATTTTGTGTTTTTAGAACTAGAAACGGACCAATCGCCAATACATCCATGCGCGTGCGTTTGAAGCAGTCAATCGCCTGCGAGGGTTCGCAGACAATGGGCTCATTCTCATTGAAGCTGGTGTTCAAAAGCACAGGGATGCCGGTCTTGCGTTCGAATGCTGAAATTAATTCATAGTAAAGAGGGTTTTCTTCGCGGCTCACCGTTTGCAAGCGCCCGGTATTGTCCACGTGGTTCACGGCGCAGAGCTCGCGCCGTTTTTCTGGCCGGATTTTATAGACATGCAACATGAAAGGCGAGGGATGGTTGTGCTCAAAATATTCATGCTGCCGTTCCACCAAGATCGAGGGCGCGAAGGGACGAAACCATTCACGACGCTTAATGCGCGCATTCAAGATCTCTTTCATATCAGGGCGGCCGGGATGCGCGAGAATGGAACGATTGCCAAGCGCCCGAGGTCCCCACTCCATACGCCCCTGAAACCAGCCCACTACATCGCCCGCAGCGATTCGCCCGGCGACGGCTTCAAGCAATGGCTCACGCTCGAGTTTTTCGTAGAGTAATCCCGCTGCTCTTAGGTCGGCTGCGATGCGTTCCGCGCTGAACTCTGGACCAAGGTAAGAATTTTTCATCACAGAGCGTTGCGTTTGCTTAAGAATCGAATGATGCGTATGAAGCGCGGCGCCGATGGCCAGCCCTTCGTCTCCCGCGGCAGGCTGGAGCCAGGTTCGCCGAAAAGGCGACGCCTCTAACACTTTTCCATTGGCCACACTATTCAAAGCGCATCCGCCCGCCATCACCAACTCTGCGCAAGGCACGCGGCCATGCAAATCATTCAACATGTGAAAGAAGATTTCTTCAAAACGATGCTGCATGGCAAATGCCAGATCCATCTCGCGTTGCGTGATCTCAATATGCGGTTCTCGTGCTGGGCCAAATTCGTCGCTCATGTGGCGCGAGAAGTGCGGAGCGAGTTGCACGGTGCCGTCCTCGCGAATTTGCATACCTTGATTGCTTCCCAGCGGCTGAAAGTAGCTGAGGTTCAGTTCGTAGTCGCCCTTTTTTGCCGAAATGAGTTCGGCAATCCGATCGCAGTAAGTGGTCTTGCCGTAAGGAGCCAAGCCCATTACCTTCCCTTCATCGCCGTATTCCTTATAGCCGATGAACTCGCAGAGCATGGTATAGAAACTTCCCAGGGAGTGGGGCAGATACACGCGATGGAGCACTTCGATTTCAGGGCCTTCGCATCGCGCCATCATTGCAGAAACAAAATCTCCGGAACCGTCGTAGCTGAAACCAGCTGCTTTTTCCCAGGGGGAGCAATAATAGGCGCTGGCGATGTGCGCGATGTGGTGTTCCAGGTTGTGCTGCTGAAAGCGTAGCGCGGAATAGTCCACACCTAACGCGTGCGCCAGAAGAGTGCGAACGTCGCGCATAGCCTCTTTTCTTTTGCGCATGCGCAGAAAATTGGCAATTTTCGCAGGATGCGCCGCGGCATACTGCATCTTTTTACCGAGATTAGCGCTACTGTCGTGGCCGATGGCCACATGTTCCAGATCGGTAGGCTTGGCACCCACCGCATCCAAACAGGCTTTTGCAGCCAGGGATGGAAAACCTGCATAGTGCTTTATGCGATTGAGCCGTTCTTCTGCGATCGCGAAAACGACTTCACCATCTTGAACAATGGCCGCAGAAGCGTCAGCGTGAAACATGTTGAGGCCCAGGATCAACATGAGACGCGAGAGCTCACTCTGACCTGGTCTTCAACTCGTAGATTTTCGCTTTGACGTGAAACATCTGAATGGCTTGAAACGCGCAATAAATCAGCCCCGGGACAGCATCAAGAAAACCTAGCCGGAAAATGTAGCGGTAAATAAAGAGCACAACCGGGGAACCAGGGACACCAAAAAATTGCTTTCGCAACCAGCGGCGACGCTGCGCCTGATTGCCAAATAGCTCTGGGGGAAGGTCATTGGACGGATTGCCTCTAAGCACAACCGCTGCGTCCCAATTAGAGTACTCGTTGTGCTTTTGGATGTAGTGTTCGAGTGACTCCACATTGTGGTGTATGATGGGGTTCTTCAGTTTCTGTGTCGTTCCATCCACGACTACATGCTCATGCACTTCCATATCGCACATGGAAGAGTCCTGTTCTTTTAGGCGGCATTCATAGCGTCCCTTTCCTCGGCGGAACAGCGCGAGCTTGTAGAACTGCGCGCCGCAATGTCGCAATCGGCGACCAAGAAAGTGCATCTGCATCGCAAGATAATAGCCGTCGATATTGGGATTGCGAATCGCTTCGCCTATTTCCACTCGAACTTCGGGACTCAATGCCTCATCTGCATCCAGAAGCAAGATCCAATCAAACGCCAGAGGCAGCGTATCCAAGGCCCATTGCCGTTTCTTGGGCCATCCACCGCCATAATTGAACTGAACGACTTTTACCCCGTAATCACGAGCTACCTCCGCTGTGCCGTCCGTACTATGTGAATCGACAACATAGATTTCTCCGGAGTCAGCGAGTGAGGCCAAGCAACGTGGCAGGTTTTTCTCTTCATTTCGAACTGCGACGATCACGCTTATGGGAAGCACGGCGTGCAAGTACGCGGACGTTGTCGCCGTCTTTTCCCCGGGTTTCGCCATGACGGGATTCACTGAACTTGTGTAATCTTATCGTGAATTCACTGACAGACTCATGTGCTGAACACTAAACGGTAACGGCGTGCCGTTGGCACCACTTTTGCAATACATAGAGCGCCCACGGGCGCGACCAAGTTGTACGGCCTTCACAGAAATCCTGCCAAACATTTTGTGCCGCATTCGCGTTGATCGCGCCAGCCAGTGGTCCGTTCGAAATGTCCCTGAACGACTGCTCCACATCTTCGCGCATTACACTTCGCAACCATTGTTCAAAGGGCAGTGTAAAACCTTGTTTGGGGCGACGAACAATTTCGCCCGGAAGTGGAGATTCGAGAGCAGCTAACAATAATGGCTTGGGCACGTCGCGGCTCATTTTTTTGTCTCCGGAAATGGCAAGTACTCGGGCAGCCAAATGATCGTCAATCAGAGGAACGCGAATTTCCAGTCCATGCGCCATGCTCATCGCGTCTGCGTCTCGCAGCAGCGTATTGAGCATGTAACATCTGCACTCAAGGTAGGAAACGGCGTTGATCTCATCGAGATCCTTCGCACGGTTCATACTTTGCCTAATTTCATCTTCTGCGCGATCGCGCGCCTCCAGGGTCGTTGACTTCATCAGGGCATTACATACGGTAGGCGTGAAAAGCATGCGCGCCAGAAAATATGGATGTAGCTCATTGTTATCGCCACGAAGAAGAGTCCACAACTTTCTATTTTGGTCGTTGTCGACAACAAACCTGGATAGAGTCGTAGCCACGGACGATTTAGCCGGCATGTATCGCCATACTCGAAGAAAGTGCTGCATCCTCGGAACGCTGGAAAATGTTGAATAACCCGCAAAGAGTTCGTCGCCCCCGAGGCCTGACAACGCGACTTTGACGCCTGCCGCCCGCGTTTGCTCAGAGACAATGTAGGTATTCACGCCGTCAATGGTCGGCAGATCCATCGCCGACAAAGCCACAGGAACGCGTTCGAAGGTGTCTTGCTGCGAAACGAGGATTTCATGATGTCTGGTTTTAAAGGCTTGTGCAATGCGGCGGGAGAAAGTTGCTTCGTTGTACTCCGATTCACGAAAGACAATTGAAAACGTCTCTGGCTTGATGCCGTTTTGCGCCAGGATTGCAACGAGGGCACTCGAATCAACCCCGCCCGATAGAAATACTCCGAGTGGGACGTCGCTGACAGTTTGCCTGCGAACTGCTTCGTTGATCTCCGTCCGTAGATTCGTTCCTGATTGTTGGTCCAAAGAACGATCTGCGGAATCGGCCAAATCCCAGTAGCACGTTTCTCGCGCGCGGCCCTGTTCCCAAATCAGGGAATGTCCCGGCCGCAAAGCCGACACGCCTTCGATTAACGTAACGGGATCGTACAGAGAACCAAAAGTCAGGTAATTTTGCAATCCGGCGAGATCAAGTCGGCGGGGCACCAACCCTGTTCCGAGCAAGGTACGAACTTCTGAGGCAAAAAGGAAAGACTCTCCCGCCGCCGCATAATATAAGGGCTTAATGCCCATTGGATCCCGTGCCAGAAAGAGACGGCGCCGCCGTGCATCCCAAATCGCAAAAGCGAACATCCCCCGCAGTCGGGGCAAACATTTTCCGCCCCACGAACCATACGCCTTGAGTACAACTTCCGTGTCGGACTTACTGCAAAAGGACACTCCCGCTTTTTCTAACTCATCGCGGATCTCAACGAAGTTAAAAATTTCGCCGTTGTAAACAATCCAGTTCCCTGTCACAGGTTCCTGCATGGGCTGATGGCCGAGAGGTGACAGATCAAGAATCGCCAAGCGCCGATTGCCCAAACCGATCTCGCCGTCGCCATCTTCCAAAATGATTGTGCCCGCATCGTCGGGGCCGCGGTGCGCAAGCGAACGAGTTGCGGATTCGAGCATGCCGCGATCCACAGGACCGTGTTTGGTTGCAATTCCTACAATGCCGCACATGCGATGACTATTCCTTTATGTCCGCTTGTCGATTCTCGACTTTCTTTTGTTCTAGTAGCTCCTCTGCGAGTCCCAAAAGTTTGCTCACGTGTACTTCCCAGGAATACATTTTTGCGCGGCGCAGTCCTTCTTCTGAAAGACGCTCGCTTTCACGCTCGGCGGTAGCAGAAACGACAGCATCGGCCAGTTCTTCCGGCGAGAAACACGAGAAATACAAAGCTGCCGGTCCGCATATTTCACGATGTACGGAAGTGTCCGAGGCTACGATGGGCAATCCGCTAGCCATGGCCTCCACTAGGGGATGCGCAAAGGACTCGGCATACGCTGGGGTGACGTAAACATCGCATGCTCGATAAACGTGATGAAGCTTGGAATAAGGCACGGCGCCAAGCTCGACCACGCTGGATGTAACGTCAGATTCTTCAATCAGCTGTGCAACCCGGTCGGAAGAATATGTTCCCGGATTTTCTCCTGAGCGAAACTTGCACGTAAACACGACTTCCACTTTTCTCGGCGCTAGCCGATTGCGCAGGATGGGTATAGCTCGTAACAGCGTTTCAAAATTGCGATAGTAGTTATAATGACTGACAAACAGAAACGGATCGCGCCTTCGTGCGGGGTCAGCAAGCGTCGGGCATGCTCAGGCAAGGGGGCAGTATCTGAAAAAAATGCATCTGCATCGAACCCATGCTGAATCGTAATGATAGTGTGATGAGCCCATCGGCCTAACTCTTGCGCGAAGGCATGGCTGGGCGCAACTGTCCGGTCCGCCCAATGGATCGATTTGCGCGCGACAACTCCTCTTAGCCACGTATCCAGGAATAGTCCATAATTGCGGCGTTGGCGAAGATCGCGGTAGAAATCCTGCGAGGTATAGAGAGAATTACGAGACAGCAGTATCTGCGGTACCGGTGAATTGCGAAGGGCAAAATTGCCGGCGGAAATCAAGACGTCCGCGCCGCTGCGGGCAATGAGCAATCCCAGCCGGGTCTGTTCTTGCACAAATCGCAAGGCCGAGTTCGAGGAAAATACGAAATTAACAAAAGATACATTGGATGTTTCCTGGAACTCGCGGCGCAAAGTTTCGTCCACGACAACCGTTGCTCGCACATCTCCCCGCCGAGCAAGTTGCGGAATTACATTGCGCAAGTAGGTTAGGCCGCCGCCAGCACTAGCGGCTGCGCCATTTAGGAATAAGTGAATCATCGGCCGCCTGCAACGGCCTCCTCGTTGGGCCACAGCGTTTCGAGAAAGACGTTGCTGGGTTCGGCCTTCGTCGCATTTCGAGGCGGAAGAACATCAACAAAGATGAAAGCCATCATCCAGAAGAAAACGCACAAATAATAGCCCACTGCGAACAGCCAATCTTCGAATCCTGCGTGAAACAGGCCGGCCGCCATAATAGCTGCCAAAGCGACGGCTGGAGCAGATGCCTCCCCATAACGCCGCATCCATCGGAAGACGCGTACGAGATAAATGACGAGCAATACGACAAGCGCCAAGAACGGCACGACGCCTAACAACCCTTGCCATTCGAGAATGGCCAAGTAGCTGTTGCCATGCTCGCGCACTCCAACGCTGGAGGAAACTCCGAATTTATCCCACGATGGTTGTGTATCTTCCGACGTTTCGCTGGTTCCGAATCCAGTGCCGAAAAAAGGATGGAGCCGGATCGAAGCCCACGTTTGATCCCAAACAGAGCGTCTGGATTCAAGCACATCCTCCGTTGGATGCCCCTTATACAAAAATTTTTTCATCGAGTTCCTATTTTGAATGGAGGCGTCTGAAACGCCCTGTGTGACTGGCATCACCGCCGCCACGCCGACTGCACAAACCAAAGCAAATACCACTCCGCGAATGAAAGGTTTATATTCTCGAAGACCAATACACAAAAATGCAGCGGCTACTGATGCCGCGCAGATGCCCGCCCTCGAATAACTACTTAGGACAAGCAATAGCGACAGAACGAACGCGAACCGCAGCCGTCGGCGACGCCCGGTATCTTCGATAGTTAATACGCCCCACAGGAGAAGCGGCAAAACGCCTACTCCCATGACCGCACCCAGAGAATTTGGATTTCCCAACAGAGGATAACGAAAAACAAAATAGGATATTGCGGCCACGTAGGTGAGTATCTCCAGACCCACTAGCAACCTTGCTAGAAACGTCGACATATCAGGAAAGGTGGCAATTCTTGCGCCTGTCATTCCATAGACAAAGAGCAGTAGAAGACTCGCGGCCTTCAAACTTGCTTCTTTAGGAAAATTAGAGTCAACGGCGGACGCAAAAGAGGACAAGATGCAAGACAGAGTTATGGCATGAAAAAGACCAAACCAGTGCTTACGTTCGTGAAGATAGAGTACGACCCCGCCCAGCGCCCCAACCATCAGCACTGCCCAGCGCATCGCGCTAAATGTAGATTGTATAGGTGTATAAAGACCGGCGCCGAGAAACGCCACGACTAATACCGGGACGAATCGCTGACGATAATTCCACAATACCGCCGCCAGAAGCTCTAATAGGATGATTCCGCCGACATATTGAGTATTGGTGAGATATCCGGGGAAAAAATGCACCATGCCGGCCGCCAGCACGACCATAAGAAGTGCGAATCCCAATAGGTTCCAGGAAATGCGTTCAGGAAGCATTGGAACCCCAGCCCGAGCTCGCGGCTTTGGCCAATCCCGCAGCGCATCGCTCAGGGGAATAATTGGCGATAATTTCCAAACTGCGTTTTCCCATCCTCGCTCGCCGTTCTCGATTGCACACAATAGCTGCCATAGCGCGAGCCAATTCCGCAGGATCACGGGCGGGCACAACGTAGCCGTTACCATCCTCTTCTATAAGATCCGTACTGCATCCCGCGACGTCCGTAACGATCACAGGCAACCCGCACGCCATCGCTTCATTAACCACCAAACCCCAAGGATCGGTGTGCGTGGGGAAAATGAACAACTCTGCCAGCGCATACTCTGCAATGAGTTGGTTCCGCTGCTTAAATCCGCGGAACATAATTCTCCCGGGTGCAATCGTTCGAGCCTTCATCTCAAGTTCGCCGCGTGCACCGCCTTCTCCCACCAGTACGAGCGCCACGCGCTCTCGGATCTCCACGGCTAACCGCCCATAAGCGTCCAACAAATCAAAAACTCCTTTCTCGCGCACGAGTCGGCCCACGAAGAGAAAGTATCGCTCTGGCAGAGCCAAAGTGGATCTTGGGAGGTCGGGTTGGGCCCGGATCTGCGCCGCTCCTTTTGTGTACAAGTCGTTGTCTACCGCATTGGGAGCAGTGAAGACCGCATCCGAAGTCACCCCCAGGCTTTCCACATAATTCGCCGATGCTTTGCCCGGTACCACAACGCCACGACAGCCTCGGAGAAAGCGTCTTTTAAGCGACTCAACCACCGCAGTACCGGTTCTCCGGTCGTGGGTATTGCTTTCCACCCAGGAAAAAAATGGCACCCCGTTACGTCGCGCCCATAACCATGCCTGCCAATCAGCAGGATCGTTGTACCCTCCGCAGACGATCGCTTCAGGAGAATAGCTCCGCAACGCGGCCGTCATGCCCCAATTCAGAAGCAGGCTACTGTTCGGCAGAGGCACTCTCCATGATGATAAGACTTGGTAGGAAAACTGCAATTCCTCCTTATATACGTGCCACTCTCGTAGTCGTCGATCATTCTCCGCCAGAAAAATGACTTTCGGATCGATGTTGGGTATTTGCGCGAGCGCGTTTAGCACTGGAATGCGATAAGGCGCAATAATCTCGGTAATCACAACTATGCGCCGGCTCATTGAGCACATGCCTCGTAGACTTGCCGCAAAGAAAGAGCCTGCTGCGCAATCGTAAACCCAGATCGGACTGTCTCTTGTGCTGCCTTGGCAATCCGGTTCCTTAAATCTGCATTCGTGAGAAGCAAGACGAGCACCTCAGTGAAACTTGAAACCTCGTTCGGCTCCACCAGGAAACCATTCTCCCCATTGCGAATAATTTCTTCTATCCCTTGGCCGCGGCAGGCGACAACGGGCTTTCCTGACGCCATTGCTTCCAGATAAACACAGCCAAGCGCCTCATATTGACTCGGAAGCGCAAACACTGTGCAGTGACGCATAGCCTCGGCAACTTCGCTGCGAGACAATCGCCCGCGAAAATGGACTTTGGGACCTATGACAAGGCTATGCGCCAACTCTTGCAGACGTTCTCGCTCAAGTCCGTCTCCGATGATTTCGCAAGTCGCTTGCGGAACGCGATCAGCGGCTGACGCGAATGCGCGAAGCAATACTTCGTGCCCTTTGATCGGAATGAGCCCACCCACGCTGAGAATTTGCATCGGCTCGGAGTTGACTCCTCCGGGAGAAAACAGAATCGTATCCACTCCGTTGTACACAACGGCCGTTCTCACCGGGGCATTTGCGCCTTCCATAACCTGCTCCGCGACCTTTTGACTCACGCAGATCGTACGGCATGCCGAGCGGTAAACCAGCCGGGAGATCCGTTTGCACCATTCTCCCGAAAAACCTTTTACCTGTCTGGTTGAATACGCATCAAGGCCATGGACCGTAACCACAAACGGTATATGCAATTCGGAGCTAAGGAGGGCCGCCGCGTGCCCGCAAGGGAGGGCGCCGTGCGCGTGAACAAGATCAACGCGCTCGTTTGCATGAATCCGTCTTACTTCATGCAGAATCCTACTGAACAGAAACAAACCCGAGGTGGACAGCCCCATGCCCCCAGGCAAAGATAAGTATTTAATTGCCCGGGCCGCTGGTGATAATTTGTTAGGCGTGAGATCCCCACGATAGAACGGCTGGACAGCCAAAATCGTTTGTTTCACGTCAAGTGATTCCAAATAGCGCAATGGCTCCGCAATGAAGCACCCCTGCGCATCATCGCATTCTATGGGGTAAAACGGAGTTAGCGTCAATACATGCAAGTGCCCGTCACGCATGGTGGCGGCCGTTTCTGCTATCGACAAGACGAAGAAAAATCTGCTCCCATTGCCGGGTGATCACGTCCCAGTCAAAGTGGAGGCTAAGGGCACGCCCGGCTTCGCCTAATCTCCGGCGCAAGGGCTCGTCTTTGAGCAGGTCCCCAAGCCTCACAAACAACTCTTCGTCGGAACCAACCAAATATCCCGTCGAACCATGGATGACAGATTCAGGTTGATAGCTGCTTCTCGCGATCACCGGCAAACCGCTGGCTGCCGCTTCGAGGATAACTTTGGGCGAGCCTTCCCATGTGGAGGGAA